>CAZIGP010000168.1:0-5243 GCA_964538425.1 uncultured Pirellulales bacterium
ATAGCAGTTACTTGCCAACTCTGTTTTCCTCGCAAGTCGCCTCCCGACAATGTTTGGATCGGTTTTCCCTTGCAATTAGAAGTCACCTATCTCGAGGACACACCGCCAAGGGATGACTTTCATCAAGGTACACGCACTTTTACCTTCCGAAATCTCAACACCGATACCCCTTTGACGATCCAGATGCCGCCTCTTGCAGTTTACAGGGAAGTCTCAAAAAACAACTTCCATAACGAAGAATTGGCAAATTGGCCGAACTTCACTAACGAACGTCGAGTCATCACTTTGCCTCCCCAGGGTGAGCAAAGTTTTGAAGAACACTTTGAAATTTTTGGCTTCTCGCCGAAATTAGCTTGGTGCTTTGTTTTTGGAGCAGATAAAGAAACCTCGCCAGAAAATCATCCCTACATGGGATGCGTGATTACATCAAGTAAAGGAAATTCTATGTCGCCACAATCGGCTGAATGAAGTTTCAACTGCGCATAAAAAAAGCAGAACACCGGGTTGGAGTTGGTCAGGCGGAACCTCGTCCAAAGTATCCGGTGTTCTGCTTGCGAAAAAGGCTTAACCCATTGATTCAGCCACGAACTGAAATCCGTGATAGGCTTCATTCCCATGTTCGCCAAAATCGAGACCTTCTGCTTCTTCTTCGGGCGTAACACGTAGACCGATGGTGAATTTAATCAAATAGAAACACACCAAGCCCGTTACCAAGCCCCAGGCCATGACTGCACCAACGCCTGTCGCTTGGGAAATCAACTGAGAAGCATCGCCACCAGCAAATAGTCCCGGTTTAGGCGCGGCCGTACCATTCCCTGTTGAAAATAGACCAAGCGAAAGCGTGCCCCATGCTCCGCAGACACCATGGACGGAGATTGCTCCTACCGGATCATCGATTTTGAGAAAGCGTTCGATTCCAACGACCGAAAGCACCACCAAGACTCCCGCAATTGCACCAATGGCAGCGGCTCCTGGAATCGACACCCATGCACACGGGCAGGTAACGGCCACTAGCCCGGCCAGAACGCCGTTCAAGGCCATTGTGGCTTCCCATTTGCCGAACATTATTTTCGCGGTAATTAAGGCCAGCACTGCGCCGACGGCCCCGGCCATATTTGTCGTCACGGTGATATGTGCGATTGCACCTGGATCGGCCATCATCGTGCTACCTGGATTAAAGCCAAACCAGCCCAACCACAGGATAAACACGCCAAGCGTAACAAGTACCAAATTATGTCCAGGAATCGCGCGAGGCTTGCCATCCGCAGTGAACTTTCCAATTCGCGGACCAAGCACGAATGCGCCAGCAAGCGAAAGCCACCCTCCTAGACTATGCACAACGGTTGATCCAGCAAAATCCCAAAACGGAGTTTCCATGGTTGCCAGCCATCCGCCACCCCAAATCCAGTGTCCTGATACGGGATAGATAAACGCTGAAATAACGATGCTGTAGACCATATAAGATGCGAATTTTGTTCTTTCGGCCATTGCCCCGGAAACAATCGTCGCAGCCGTTGCCGCGAAAACCAATTGAAAGAAGAATTTGGTTTCGAGTGGAACAGAGGTCCAAGAAATCGGATCAAAGTTCGTTGCGCCTTCTTTAACAGTTCCATCGGCGTTCTTCACTTCGGCAGGTTCTTCCTTGAGGAAGAAACCGCTGTGGCCGACAAACCCGCTACCAAGACTGAACATCAGGCCAAAACCAAGAACCCAATACGCGACACTGCCGAAGCAGTAATCGAGTAGATTTTTCATGCAGATATTGACGGCATTCTTCGCCCGCGTCAGTCCTGTTTCGACGAGTGCGAAACCAGCCTGCATCCACATCACGAGAAAACCGGCAACCATCGTCCAGACCGTATCGAGTGCCACACTCTTGCTGGCGACTGTCTGTTCGAGCGACGGTGTAGCGACCGTTGTTCCTGGGCTAGCTGCTTGAGTTTCCGGTGTACCTGGTTCTTCGGCCATGCACCAGCGGCCAAATGCCGCGATGCTGATTGCAGCCCCACAAATTAGCAAATGAACATGTAGTTTTCGTAACACAAACATCGCAGCACCACCTTTATATGAGAATGATTACCGCCTGCGGTCGGTGCGCGCACACCGCCTGCCGCGAGGGAAAACATCGATTGCAGTCGGTGGTGCAAAGCGTTAAATGCTCACCAACGACTACCAGTAAAATCCAGGTAAATTGAGAATGAGATGCTTCGCTGACGATCTCATTCGTGTGCAAGTCAAAAGAGGCGAAAACTGTCAAACACCACCGGCGTTGCTGACATATAGCACGAGAAATAAGCCATGCTCAGAAATTGGATTTGTATTGGGAACTTGGCTCATGGATACACCAAAAAATGAAAAGAGTTAGATTGCGGCTAATAGCAATCAGCGTGCCAGCATTGCTAACTAGTTCCGAAACACTTGATTCAACTTGCCTAAGATGGCTGGTCTATGAGCGTTAGCGAGATTCCTCGTTGACAAAAGCCCACAATCACCCATTTCAAACGGCTCCCCTTTCCGCCTAAAAACCTAGCAAAACACGACCGCTTCTTGCGCATTTCTGGTTGATGGCGACTTGTCGGAAAACATGGGACGGATAGAATCAGTCAACATCCGGTCAAAAAATGCTGAACTACAACGTCAATCATGTTTCTGAACACGAGCTTTATCTAAAGCTCTTTATTACGAACGGTGGCGGCTGGAGATAAGCCGCTTATCTTGCGTTCGTTGCTGCGCGATTTTGTTTCTCGCGCCTTTTATTTCTGGTTTCTAAGGAGCTTTACCATGACCGATGCGCCTACACCGATGTCCTTGTTGATTGCGAGAACTGTTTGGATCATGTTCGGGCCTTTGTTTCTACTTGTATGCGCAGGGAAGATCGTGACCACCGACGATGGATGGCTAGGTTTCACAGATATTGCCTATTTAGCGGGTTTAGCAGTAATCATCCTCGCACGCGGGTTTGAGTTTTACAAAGGCGATCCGCGCACATCGACAGGTGAACCGGCGACGAAAGACGACCTGCGGCGATATGTGTTACTGACGATTCTGTTAGGAATAGGAATTTGGATTCTCGCAAATCTAGTCGGCAACCATTTGGGCTAATTCAAATGACACTCTTGATTGTTGAATTTCTGGCCGCAGCGGCGGTAATTGTCGTTGCTGGCACATTTTTGACTCGCTACGGGGACGCGATTGGAGAGCGCACCGGCATGGGCCGCACACTTGCGGGCTTGGTGTTGCTTGCAACCGCAACAAGCCTTCCTGAATTGGCTGTTGATTGCAATTTGGCGCGGCTCGGCGAAGCCAACTTGGCGATTGGTGACTTGCTGGGAAGCTCACTCATCAACTTATTGATTCTTGCATCGCTCGATCTTTTCCATCGCGGTCCCAATCGGATGCTGTCGCGGATGGCGGCAGCACACGCGCTGTCTGCCGTAATGAGTATTGCGATGACCGCATTGTGCCTATTATTTCTCTTAACCAAGTTCGAGTACACGATAGCCGGTGTCGGTCTTGGGCCGATTGCTTTAGGCATTGCATACGTGATGGGATTACGTCTGGTTTATTTCGATCAGCAATACGCTTTATCTCAGCAAGCGAGTCCCGCAGAGGTGCGCGAGCAGTTGGATGAGCTGCCGACCTTAAAACGAGCGATATTTGGATATGTTGCAGCCACATCAGTCATTCTGATTGCCGCTCCGTTTCTGGCCTCTGCCGCTGAAGGATTGGCCAAGGCGACGGGACTGGGCGGCACATTGATTGGTACGACTCTAGTCGCCTTCTCCACATCCATGCCTGAGCTTGTCACCTCAATAGCGGCAGTGCGGATGGGTGCTTACGATCTGGCGGTCGGAAATGTTTTTGGTAGCAATACTTTCAACATGGTCATCTTGCTGCCAGTCGATGGCTTTTTCGGCGGATCATTGCTCGCTTCGGCTTCAACAACTCATGCGGTCACGGCGACATGTGTAATGCTCACGACGAGTGTCGCTGTACTTGGATTGCTTTATCGGCCCGAAAGACGGTATTGGTTCATTGAGCCTGACGCCTTGGCAATCATTGCGATTGTACTTATGTCACTTGGACTCATTTCTTATCTGCGGTAGCAATGATGGTTGGCTTGAGACCGTATCGACATCGTCGTGTTGGTTGTATTAAAATGGATAGCAGCATTAAGTAGTCATTATGTTCAAGGATGCCATGAGCCATCTAATAAAAATTCCTGGAAGGTGGCAACGGCGGATCGCAAAGCGCAATCATTGTCAATCTTACTGGCGCGCTGAGTTACGTCTGGTTCAAGTACTGTTTTCTTCCATGGGCGGCGGTGGCCCGCCATCGTTGTAGTTTGCCCCAGATCAGGATCCAAAACGATCAATTTCATGTAATCGCATGAACATTCGGTCGCTGGTCGTTTAGCGGATTGCGTGTTGACTGGTTCGTTCTAAATTGCGCAATCATCAATTAAGTACAACATCGAAGCTAGTGGGTGAAGGTTTGGTCGAATTACCTACCACCGTAAAACAGTTTATTGTCCAGCACATCGAATCACTGGCGCAATTAGAAGTTTTGCTCTATGCGCGTCAGAATGCGAGTCATGCTGTACATCCTCAGGAACTTGCCAATACTTTGGCATTGACGCTGGAAATGTCATCGGCAATTCTCGCTGACTTGGCTCGACGTGGATTTGCGGTCAAAGAAGATACAGGTTTCCGCTATCAAGTTGCGAGCGAAGAAGTAGATAAAGCAATTGAATCATTGGCAAATACTTACCGGAGTCATCGAATTGCAATCACCAATGAGATTTATTCCAAACCTTCGGAGAAGGTAAAAACCTTTGCCGAAGCGTTTCGTTTGCGCCCTGACGAGGGATAACATGCTGGGTTTGATTTATATCGTTGCTGCCGCGACATGTCTGCTCTGCACAGCACTTTTGCTACGCGCATACAGCAAGCGACGAATCCGACTGCTGCTGTGGAGTGGAATCTGTTTCGCTGGGTTGATGCTGGAGAACATTTTGTTGTATGTGGATTTCGTAACTATTCCCGAATTCGATTTGTCGCTGGTGCGAAATTTGGTCGGACTAGTCTCCCTATCGCTGTTAGTCTTTGGATTGATTTGGGAGTCCAAGTAATGGCAAATGCTTTTATCTTTGGTGCGATGGCCATGACCTGCTGGGTTGCAGGCCTGTTCTTTCTGCGATTCTGGCGGGAAACAAGCGACCGTTTATTTGCTTTCTTTGCCGG
>CAZIGP010000168.1:5343-7895 GCA_964538425.1 uncultured Pirellulales bacterium
CGAAGCCCTTTGGAAGCTCGTGGTGGCGCGGGATGTGATGACATCACGAATCGTCTCAGTAACGCCGAATGACGATTTGAATACTGCATAAACACAGTTTACTGAGTTAATTTTGGCTGAACTTCCGATTATTGGCGCTCGACAAACAGACAAATTGTTTGGAATGTTAAGGAGAAAAGACACGATTGCCTTGTATAATAGCCGTCTTGCCGAACATAAGCGATTCGCGGAAGATTAGGTCAAAATTTACAGGTACATGACGATGGACTCATCCGATGCAAGCCGGGTTGCTATATGGGCCAAGCAAACTATCATTTTCGCCATCCAATTACGTAGCGAGCAGGTTGGGCTGCC
Source organism: uncultured Pirellulales bacterium (assembly GCA_964538425.1). GTDB lineage: Bacteria > Planctomycetota > Planctomycetia > Pirellulales > JADZDJ01 > JADZDJ01. The sequence goes on from CAZIGP010000168.1 coordinate 5,698, forward strand.
TTTCAGTTCGATTGAAGCCGTTCGGAAATTTGCAGATCAGGCAGATGAGGTTTTGCAAAGATTGTCGCAAGCCATTATGAATGAGACAGCTACGCCAGATGCGTTTTCATTACGGTTCGCAGAACAGGTCTTTTCTTGGTGCTTGGAACATCGGTTTAGTGGGTGAAGTGCCACTCAAAATACATTGACGACAGCCATGACTCTCTTTGATTTACCAACATGGCAAATTACGACCGCGCTTCTCTGCTTAATGCTCATTGCCAATGAGATTGGTTTTCGAGTGGGCCGCAAGAATCAGCGAAGCGAAACGGACGTTTCAAGAACGGTCTCAAATGCTCTAAAGGGGAGCGTCTTTGCACTCGTGGCGCTACTGCTCGCATTTTCGTTCTCGGCAACGACAAGTCGATACGATTTACGGCATCGCCTCGTTCTCGATCAAGCAAATGCAATTGGCACATGCTATTTGCGCGCTGGATTGCTGGAGGAAACCGCGCGGAATGAGATTCAGAATGCACTTCGCCAGTACATAACCGCTCGACTCGATCTAACAAATACAAATAGTCCTGAACTGATAACCAAGATCGACAACTTGCTCAATCAGCTTTGGAAGGCCGTAGAAAGCGCGAACAATGCCAATCCAGAGCGTGTCCGCAACAGTATGATCGTTCCCGCTGCCAATGAGGTCATTGACCTCAATTCAACAAGAGCATGGGCGAACCGAAATCATCTCCCAAATCCGGTGCTATTTCTGTTGCTTGCAAGTCTTGTGATTTCATGCTTCTTACTTGGGCATTCATCAGGCCAAGCGGGCGTTCGGCACGTCGGACTTTGGATTGCATCAAATGTTATATTGACCCTTGTCATGTTTGTGATCTTGGATTTTGATCGCCCTAGACGTGGGCTAATCCAAGTGGATCAAACTCCGTTAGTTGAATTGCGGGATACGATCCAAGAATCGTAGCGCCATTTAAATACTAGCAATTGATAAATTCGCTTTCGCCGGTGGAATGCCGGCGAACTTTGGGTCGCTTGTGTACCTGCCCCACGCAAGCGGCTTTTTTTGCCTTCAAATCACTTCGCCGGATACAGTGCCTATCTGCGGTTAGTGTTTGCAAGAGCCAGGTTCACAATTCTTCGCTGAATTCCTTCGGGAAGTGCTCGACATGGGTCTCAGCGGATCGGCCGAAGTAGAGCACGCGGCGTCCAAGGATAGAGACGATATACCCAGCGCATCCCTTGGCAGTCACTCTTCGGTTAAAATCAATGTAGTTGTAGTCCGGTGCATTGCTCTGTGCCCACTTAATTGCAGCAGCAATCGCTGACGAATCGAACTGAGATTCAACAGTGTCTGGGCTATGCGGGTTCGTCAGCACAAGCGTCTCCCCATTCGGCAGGTAATGTGTTCGTGCATTCAACCGATAATCGACGTGGTAGCCCTCGAAGCCGGCTTGCCAGAGCGACTGTACGCATTCGGGAAAGGTCATCGTGTTCTGATACGAGCCATCAAGACACCTTTGCGCAATGATTTGTTGGTTTTGGTCCATGGTTCCCTCCTTTGGAAGTAAGTGTTGTATCACGGCCAGATGCCACCATTTCAGTCGATTGGCATGTCTTTCCAGCCGTGACGGCGGACAATGTCCTGAAGCAAACACACAAGTTGCTTTTTATCTCTAGATGTCAGATGACCGAAGAATTCGCGGTCATTCTCGTCAGCAAGGCTTGCCAAGACGGGTACAAGGCGGCTTCCAGCCGCCGTGAGTTCGATGGATTGGTATCGCCGATCTCCGTCGGGGAACGAACGCTTGGCCAACCTCTTTCGACACAGCCGTTCAATAAGCTTAGAAACCGCTCCTCGTGTCATGCCGACAGCATCGGCTAGCTGACTCGGATTAGCAGCTCCTGTGCTAAGCATTTCTCGCAGGAGAACCCATTCGGCAACGGTGACGCCTTGAGTCTCGACCCTCAACGCGAAGGCATGGGAAACATGGTTCGACACATACCGCAGCCAATAGCCTGCATGCTTTTCTAGCTTGCTAACTTCCTTGTTATCAGCCACTGGCAAATCTCCGTGTATTGGGCGACCAAATTAGTTTCCTAGGAAACTATATTGACGGCAGAACTCTATGTCAATTAGCAAATTTGGTCCCCATCAGTTAATGGCAGCTCGCTGTCCCTCTTCATGTCAAGCAAAGCCCGAT
>CAZIGP010000169.1:0-7882 GCA_964538425.1 uncultured Pirellulales bacterium
CCAGCAGCGCGCCGACTCCGTGCAAAAAGCACTCGAGCGAGTAAAGTCCGATATCGACTTCGTGGCAGTGCATGATGCCGCCCGGCCATGCATCGCCGATATGTGGATTAGCGAAATCTTTACCGCAGCAGAAAAAAATGGCGCGGCCATCCCGGCCATTCCGGTTAATGCTACGCTTAAGCGAGTAGCCAGCCATGCCATCACCGAAACAGTCTCGCGAGATAGTTTGTGGCAAGCACAAACTCCTCAAGTCTTCCGTCGCGAATTATTAATAGAAGCCTATACGAAACGCGGCAATTTTGTAGCCACCGATGATGCGCAATTAGTGGAACGCATCGGCCATAAAGTGACTGTAGTTTCCGGCTCGTCAATGAATATCAAAATTACGACGCGAGAAGATTTGCGGCTCGCCGAACAAGTGCTTAAAGCACTGCCGAAGCCTAAATTATTTGGCGCTGCACATCCATTTGCAGATGATGATCTGTGGCGATAAGTAGCGTGAAATTAAGAAAAGAAAACAGCATGCGTTTGCTTGCTTATCAATTTCGCATTAAAATTCCAGTAGTAATTGTCTCTCACTTTCTAACGCAAAGGATTTGCCATTGCCGAGCCTTACTGTCGAAAACTATGTCAAGGCGATCTATCAAATCTCCGCGGGCCAAGCTGGCGAACCGGCTGCGACGGGGCAGCTTGCTGCATCATTAAGCGTTTCACCTGGTACAGTAACCAGCATGCTCAAAACGCTCAGTGAGAGTAATTTGGCAGAGTACACTCCGCATCGTGGGGCAAAACTTACTCCCGCTGGTAGTGCATTGGCTTTGCGAGTGTTGCGACGACACCGATTGATCGAGTTATTTTTGTCGAAAACACTCGATCTAACTTGGGATGAAGTTCACGACGAAGCCGAGCACATGGAGCACGCCGTCAGCGATTTATTGGTTGATCGAATCGATGCCTTTTTGGGTTATCCACATGCAGATCCGCATGGCGACCCCATTCCTCGTGCAGACGGTTCCATGCAGACTGCTTCAACACGAACCTTGGCCAATTGTGACGAAGGCGAGCCATTTCGATTGGTGCGTGTCGTTGATCAGTCACCAGAGTTTTTGCGGTATTTGACGGCCGCAGAATTGGAACTGGGCACGGAAGGCCGCGTCGTGGCAAACCGCACGGAAGCAGGTTCGGTCTCGGTTGAAGTAGCCGGGCAGGTCACATCGTTAGGACGTGAGGTAGCAGAAAAGCTACTCGTAGTTACACCGTAACTATTAAGCATGCAAACCGTGTTTCGAATGCCATCGAAATCACTCACGGAGTGTTAAGCTCAGCTTTACACCAAATCGCAACTTGCTTAACCGACCATCGGTGGATGCCCCAACGCGCGACGCACCATTGAGATCTGCCCTGCATGCATCCCTTCATGCCAAGCAAAGAAAGCAAACAGTTGGCCAAAGTCGGGAAGAAACGGTGGAAAGCCCTGCGGCAACGGCTTCGGCAAATCGGCGTCAGTAAATGTCGCAATCTCGGCCATCATTAACGTGCGTCGATCACGCATGAATGTCAAAACTTCTTCTGCCGGAGGATAATTATTTGGATCTGCTACAGGCTTCGAACCGCGACCAAACTTTTCAACGTACTCAGGCTTATCAACCCCCTTTTCCGGCACGACTCGCTTTAAAAACGAGTTATCGACCATCGCCATATGCCCTGCAAACCAAAGTGCATGATTAGCGCCAGGAAACAATTGATGAGTCCATTCGTCGGCGGTTTTAAACGATGACAATACGCCCTCGCTGAACCGCCGGGCGCTTTCCATTCCAAGTACAAGCCGCTGTTTGGTATCCACTGGAACCTCGCTGGCTGATTGATGGGAAGTTTTATTGCGGGGGATTATACGCCTTGCGGCACACTTAGCCATGTTTAAACATCGTTAACATACAATTCAGCCCCTTTGACCAGCGGCGATTCAGACCGTAAAACTTGTTACAGTGGTCGGCGGCCTCCGATGAGAGGCCCCCGCGGTGGAGCGCTGTAAACCTGGTCAGGGGAGAAATCCAGCAGCCATAAGCAGTTACCTCTTCGTGCGGTGGGTCTCTCATCGGAAGCCGTGGCCGCATTTCAGATCTTAAAATTTGAGATTTGAGGCGATTTGTTGAGATTCCGATCATGGCGGATCTACTTCCCACGGACGGTTCCGACCAACCAACTTCGGCCCGAAATCCGAAGGAATATGTTGTCGTTGCGCGCCGTTACCGGCCGCAATCATTCGATCAACTGATCGGACAAGAACATGTCGCGAAGGGTTTAGCCGCCGCAATCGCAGCAAGTCGCGTTGGCCATGCCTATCTTTTTACCGGGGCTCGTGGCACAGGAAAAACTTCCAGCGCGCGCATCTTTGCTAAAGCATTGAATTGCGAGCAGGGCCCGACACCATCACCATGCAATCAATGCGATATCTGCCGTTCAATTACGGCAGGTGATGACATGGATGTGCTGGAAATTGACGGTGCCAGCAACCGCGGTATCGACGAAATCCGCCAATTGCGCCAAAACGTGAACGTACGGCCTAGCCGAGCTCGTTTCAAAGTCTACATCATCGACGAAGTTCACATGCTCACCGAGCCGGCATTTAACGCTTTGCTCAAAACGCTCGAAGAACCGCCTGAGCATGTAAAGTTTATTTTCTGCACGACCGAACCAGAAAAAATCCCGATCACGATTCTGTCTCGTTGTCAGCGGTTTGATTTTGCCGGCATTCAAACAAACCAAATTATCGAGCGGCTCCGGCAGATTGTCGCCGGCGAGGGTGTGGAAGCCGAACAGGAGGCGCTCGAAATTCTCGCCCGTCGAGCCGCCGGTTCAATGCGTGATAGTCAATCACTTCTCGAGCAATTATTGGCATTTGGCTCGCAACGGATCACGGTTGCAGATGTTCACGGCTTGCTGGGAACGGCAGGCAGTGAGCGAATCGCTCGGCTGGTAACACACTTGATCGAACGAAATCCGGCGGGCACGTTCGCAGAGCTGGATCAAGCTGTTAGCCAAGGTGTCGATGTGGGGCAATTGCTTGATCAACTACTCGGCTATTTCCGTGATATCATGGCGACTGCTGTTGGCTGCAAGCCTGAGTCGCTCTTGCATGTATCAGCAAGCGAACAAGCTGCAGTTCAAGATGCAGCAAAAAAATTGGGATTGGAAACGATCTTAGCCATTTTACAAATAATCGATCAAACGTTATCGCGATTGAAGTATGTTACCTATCCGCGCACGGTAACAGAGTTGGGTCTAGTTCGAATTTGTCAATTAGAAGATCTCGAATCACTGCCACAGTTAATCGCAGAATTGCGAGATGGCGCATCTCTACAAACAAGTTCGGCGTTGACTAGTTCGACCCCCGCTGCAAAAAAAAAGTATGAACCCATAGCAGCGCATCCGTCTTCAGCGCCAACGACGGCTAAGAATAGCGCGGCGACAAATGGTCATGCAGCGTTGACTTCTGAAAATATTGAGGATCTGAATGCAGAGCTTGCCGATGAAGACGTTGCAGCAAGCGGCTCGCCGCCAACAACGTCGATGGGTGAGCCAGCAGCCTCAATTCCCGCGAGCAAAACACTTAATCAATCTCCAGTCAGCTTAAATTTATCTCCCGAGGCCGCACTCGCAATGTGGAACCAAGCCGCTGAGCGTTTAGGTGGCTTAGCAGGCGAACAGGCATCGAAAGCAGCAACGGCAACCCTGACAGGTCCGGATCAACTGGTCGTTACTTTTCCAAAGTTGTATAATTTCTGCAAACAGTTCTGCGAACGCCCGGAAACGATGCGACAGCTTGTTGACGTGCTCTCGCAACTGGCCGGGGGAAAAATTCGATTGAGTTTACAATCGATCGATGATGAGTCTCCCAAGACGCTCGAACCGGCGCGACCAACAAGCACGCGCCAACGGATGTACGAAGTGTGCCGCCAGCCATTTGTTCGACGTACAATGGAGTTGTTCGACGCAATCGCGGAGCGTTTGGAGGAGCCGGGTGCTAAACGCTAAAAAATTAATAATTGAATTTAAGAGCCACCACTGCTTTTATAGCTGGAGAAATTATCGGTGTTCAAAGGCCTAACCAATCTCGCCTCGCTTGTGAAGCAAGCCCAACAAGTGGGTAGCCGTATTCAAGCAGTCAATGAAGAGTTAAAAAACAAGCGGGCAACCGGTGCGGCTGGAGGCGGGATGGTAGAAGCCGAAGTCGATGGTCTCGGACAGTTGCTACGAGTCAGTATTGATCCAGCTTTAATCGAACGCAAAGACCGCGAATTAATCGAAGATTTAGTTCCTGCTGCCGTTAATGCCGCCGTCGCAAAATCGAAGGAAATTCACGCTGAAGCGCTCCGAGGGTTAACGGGTGGAATGAACTTGCCGGGCCTGCAAGAAGCTTTGGGGGCAAGCGAAGACGGAGGAAAAGATAGCGAAGATTAATGAGCGATGAACCAGAAATGCGGTTTCATCGTTCATCACTCATCGTTCATCGTTTGTTTTGATCACTGAATCTGTCAGCAAACTTATCGATCAGCTAGCAAAGCTGCCCGGCATCGGCCGAAAAAGTGCCGAGCGAATCACCTACCACCTGCTGCGCATATCGAAGGCCGAAGCGCTCGAATTATCGGATGCAATTCGAGACGTAAAAGAGAATGTTCACTACTGCAAAGTTTGTTATAATCTATCAGAAGCCGACCAGTGCAACATTTGCCAAGATTCAAGGCGAGATCAGCAATTGTTATGCGTGGTTGAACAGCCACGCGACCTAATCGCCTTAGAATCGGCTGGCACGTACAAAGGACTGTATCACGTCTTGCTTGGACGCATTGCGCCACTGGAAGGCGTAGGACCAGATCAACTGACGATTGAACCGTTGGTGGCTCGTATTCGTAACGGTCAATTCAAGGAGGTTATCATGGCGACTAATCCAACGCTGGAAGGAGATGGCACGTCGCTGTATATCACCCACCAATTGGCGGGTTTGCCATTGCAAATTACCAGGCTTGCCCGCGGGATCACAAGTGGCAGCGTATTAGAATTTGCAAATAAAGAAATTTTGGCCGATGCTATATCTGGACGGCAGACATTTTGAGCCAGCATGGTAGACTTATGCTGAGCTAACGATTTAGATTTTCCAACACTCGATTTTCAAAAATCCCATGCGACTTTCCTTCGGACAAGAAATGCGAATGGCCCAGAAGCAAATTCTGGCGCCCCGCATGATTCAATCGATGGAAATCCTACAATTGCCGATTTTGGCATTAGAGGAACGCATTGAGCAGGAAATTCAAGAAAACGAAGCCTTGGAAGTCTTAGATCAAGATCCCGATCTTCCCGACGAACAAGCGGAACATGAAAATCCAGACGCTCCTACGATGGATGAGCGTGAACTGGTCGTCGACGAAGCCAAAGATAATGCGGACGATTTTGAACGTCTGCTGCAAATGGATGAGCAGTTTCCTGATCATTTCGAGGAACGCTCTCGCCCTTCAGCAGCTCGACTGGAAGAAGAAGGCGAACGAAAGCACGATGCAATGGCCAATGCGGTCGATCGGCCAGAGTCGTTGCACGATTATTTGCACCATCAATTGAGTTGGTTCGAACTTGAGGAACCTATTCGCAAGATCGCCGAACGGATTGTCTATAACCTCGACGACAATGGCTATTTCCACGGCCGTCTTGAGGAAATGCTCGACCCCGATGCTCCGGCAGGACAACTGGAACTTGCCAAGAAAGCACTGGCTATTGTCCAAAAGCTGGATCCACAAGGCGTTGCCGCACGCGATTTGCGAGAATGCTTGCTTCTGCAACTCATACCGGGCATGGAGTATTACGAAGAACTCAAAACGTTAATTAGCAATCACCTTGAAGATCTAGAACACAACCGGATGCCGCAAATTCAGCGCAAAACCGGTTACTCGATTGAGGTGATTAAAGAAGCATTAGAACATTTAAGGAAGTTAAATCCTAAGCCCGGAGCCGCATTCCAGCCTACGCTCGTACAACCTGTCCAGCCTGATGTGTTTGTCGATCTCGAAGAAGGCAAATACAAAGTCCGACTGGAAGATGGCCGCACACCGAACTTGTTCATCAGCCCCTACTATCGCAAACTACTGATGAGCGGTGAAGCCGATGAGAAAACCCGCGAATACATCAAGCGAAAAATTAACTCGGCCCAATGGTTGATCGAGTCCATTGAGCAGCGCCGCAGTACATTAACCAAAGTGTCTCAGGCGATTGTCGATCATCAAACCGAATTTCTAAACAAGGGTCCCGAGTCAATCGAGCCCTTAAAAATGCAGCAAATCGCCGACAAAGTCGGCGTCCATGTCACCACAGTCAGCCGAGCAGTCGATGACAAGTGGATTCAAACTCCCCGCGGTATTTTCCCGCTAAAACGATTCTTTGTTGGAGGCACCGTCAGTGCCGATGGCGAAGAAGTAGCCTGGGATACCGTGCGGATGAAATTGCAAGAAATTATCGACAAAGAAGATAAAAGCAATCCACTTTCTGATGACGATTTGGTGGTGGAACTCGGCAAACATGGTTTGACTGTCGCACGTCGCACCGTGACTAAATATCGCAAAGCGATGGATATTCCTAGCTCCCGTCAGCGTCGTGATTGGACGGCGGTTTCGCAAAACAAAGAACAACATGCCGAAGCAGACAAAGCAAAAATCACTCCGCCGTCAGTCATTGATGAGCATACTGCTGCCAACGGATCTATAAAAAACGACGCTCCAGAACCGAATTCCAGTAATCCTCTCCAATCTTAATTTTTGGCGCAGTGCTCGATCATATTGATTCAATATGAATTCCGCGCCGCTGTCGTTCTGCACGCCGTGTATTGTCGATTAAATCGGCCACCTTCTTGACATTGTCGATGCCTGGTAGTCGTAGTTCGGAATGCGTGCGATCACTCGATTGAATCAAAATTGTACCGACACCTAGTATCCGCTCGATGAGGCCTTGATGGATCGTCACATCGTCAATGTCGATTACTTCAATTCGATCCGTTACCCTGCTAAGGAGGCCTCGCTCATGAAAAAATCGATAAGTGGTTAAGCGATACCTTAGACTTAATCGTTGATACGCTAGCGTCAATCCCAAGCCACCATACAGTATCACGCATCCGATGCCAAACAGCAACCAACCCATGCCAGTAGGCCAACCGACTGCAATACCGATAGCCGACAGAATTACCACAAGATCGATTGCGACAAACGGTCCAAAGAGCGCTTTAGGCGAGTAGCTATCATTCCATAAATCGACTTCTGGTGGCTGTTTGCCGGAATCACGTTGCACTCCTGGTTTTAATGATTTGGCCACGGTGCTAGAAGGCGATTGCCCTCCTCCAAAAGCCGTTTCTACGGAACGATTACTCTTCAACCGTTCTCCGCAATAAGGGCAGAATGCCGCATCGGCAGCAATTTCTCGATTGCATTCAGAGCACTTCATGGGTCGATTATCCTCAATTGGCGTACTACGGTACGGAAATGGTCGGCATTATAGAAACCTTGCCAAAGAAGCGAGAGTATAAAGGCATCGAGCAATACCGCGGAATGTCAGGTGCACCACTTTGGGAATCCCCCAGTCCTTTTTCTAAACCTTCAAGCCACTACCGGCTGTGCACAGCCCTCGCGAAACCACATCATCTTGTTATAGTAGGAGCTATGCGTTGCCCCTACTGTCGCGTGGATAATGATAAAGTAATCGACTCTCGCACCGGGCAGGATGGTTTTGCTATCCGTCGCCGCCGGGAATGCGTGCATTGCAACCGGCGTTTCACTACCTATCAACGGGTCGAAGAACCGGTTCTGAATGTTGTGAAAAAAGACGGAGTACGTGAGCCCTTCAATCG
>CAZIGP010000170.1:0-7881 GCA_964538425.1 uncultured Pirellulales bacterium
CGCCGAGCAACTCGATTTGGTCCTGCACTTTGGCTTGCTCTTCGAGGAGTTTTTCCATCTCCTCGGGTTCCATCGGCTCGCAAAGCCGCATGGTGATTTCTTCGAACCGCTTAAGCACGTTTCGCGTGCGCACGACAGCTTCTTCGACGTTGCCTTGCACGTCTTTTTCAGAATTTAGCCGCGGTTCTTGCGGCACGAAACCAACAGAAAAGCCTTCCGTCAGACGAGCCTCACCTTCAAATTCTTTATCTACTCCGGCCATGATTCGCAGCAGCGTACTTTTGCCGGCTCCATTTTTGCCAAGCACACCAATTTTTGCGCCGGGATAGAAAGCCAGCCAGATGTTCTTCAGTACTTCTCGCTGGCCGTGTTTTTTAGAGAGATCGACGATGGAATAGATATATTTTTCGGACATAAGTGTATTAGAAAAATCAGTATTGGATGTTAGTGTTGGGTGATAAAACGGATTTCAGGATTTGCGGTCCAGAAAGTTAGGGAGACTTTACATCCTGAACCTTAAACCGTCTCGGTTGCAAGTAAATCTGAATTTTGTCGCTAAGTACAGTCGACAGATCGGGCACCTTTGCACCGGTTCTACCGATCATATCGCCACGGATTGCCGCAAGATAAGGGGTTATTCCGTGGTCCGTCCGTCGATTGTTAATAATCTGTCCCATAGTTGGATTAGTCGGCCTGGGAATTTTCCTGGGCCTAAAATCGCGTGAATTCTGTGCCAACAGATGCTCAGTTCCGCATATTTTTCGTACTTCTTCGTCGCATAGGGGCAAAACGATGGAGACGGTGTTTATCGATCAACCAGCCGCATCGGCAGCGGCTCAAAATGCGCAGCTGCCGGACCGACTGGTAAATTTTATCCGTCGAGTGATTCGCGGCGAAAAGTTCTACGCCGGTCCAGAGCGGCGCAAGAGCTTGCGGTATCCTATTACCATGCCAGTTCGCGTAACGCCGCTTGATGAAAAGCAGCAGCCGTTGTCAGAAACGTTTATCGCCGTTACTCGCGATATTTCGATCAGCGGACTGTGCTTTTATCACACTCAACCGGTCAAGCAAAAATTCCTACAAATGGAACTTACTAGCCCTTCTCGCGAGCAATGCACGGTATTGCTGGAGACGGCTCGATGCCGACAAGCAGGTCCATTTTTTGAAATTGGTGGCAAGTTCTTAGGCGAAGCGTAGCAGAAATAAGAAGGAAGGAAGAGGAGGGAGAGCGAAAGAAAACTCGCTTTTCAGTCGCTCTTATTGTTCCTTTTCATTTTCTGCTGCTCTTTCGTTTTCGTTTGACCTGCGCGCATTTGGAATCTACTTACTAGCAGGGCTTTAATGGGCGATCTATTGGCCGCCAACGCGGTAGATTCCATGCCAAATGCAGAACCTCTAGAAAAGCATGAATCAAGTCGCTGCGCCGGGAACGGCGATATGGTTCGTCAGGTTGTCGACAGGACTTGCGCTCAAGAAGATCAAGACCGCATGTTCATGTTGTCGTTGAATCTGCAATTCATTGCAGGCTTTGATGGTTATTTTCGTCGTGTAAATCCGGCTTTCAAGCGAACTCTTGGATACGATGCCGACGAAATTTTGCCTCGACCCTTCGCAGAATTGGCTCACCCAGATGATTTGCCGGCGGTGGCTCATGAAGTGCAAAAATTGGCTCGCGGCGAAGTAACCATTTCATTCGAAGTTCGCGTTTTGCATAAAGACGGAAGCTATCGATACATTCTTTGGAATGCCACGCCATTTCTTGATGGTGAACGGTTTTGCGCAACGGGGCACGACATTACTGACCGCAAGCAAATGGAAGCAGCTTTGCAGAAAGCGATTGATGACACACGAGCCGCCAATCGGGCTAAAAGCGAGTTTCTCGCCAACATGAGTCATGAAATTCGCACACCGATGAACGGTATCATCGGCATGACCGAATTGGCGCTCGAAACTGAGCTAACCGATCAACAACGTGATTATCTTGAAACCGTGCAGGTTTCGGCTGATTCACTGCTGACGATTATCAACGATATTCTGGATTTCTCAAAAATCGAAGCCGGTAAATTGGAGTTGGAATGCGTCGATTTTCCACTTCGCAACCGATTGAGCGACATGCTCAAACCGCTGGTGATGCGCGCTGCCAAAAAAGGCTTGGTAGTAAAGTGTGAAGTGCAGTCTATTGTGCCCGACAATTTGACTGGCGACTGGGGCCGGCTACAACAAGTGCTGGTGAATCTCGTTGGCAATGCGATCAAGTTCACGCAGCAGGGCGGAGTAACAGTACATGTGGATTTGGAAGATTCGCCTTCCGACAGAACAAACCTGTTTTTGAAGTTTTCGGTTTCAGACACAGGTATTGGCATTGCGCAGAAAAAACTCGAGTCAATTTTTGATCCCTTTGAACAGGCCGATACTTCCACAACGCGCCAGTATGGAGGAACAGGGCTAGGGTTAACCATTGCTAGCCGATTGGTGAAACTTTTAGGAGGACGAATTTGGGTGGAAAGTATTCCACGCCAAGGAACCACGTTCTACTTCACCGCTCAATTTGGCCGAGCCATCCAACCCACCTTGCATGATACACCAAACAACTCAAAGCTCTCCAAGCCATCTTGCTCAAGTGAATTGATTGGAAGATGCTTGAATATTTTATTGGCTGAAGACAATCTGGTTAATCAACGAGTCGCCGTAGGCATGCTGCAAAAGCGCGGGCATCAACTGACCGTCGTCGCCAATGGAAAAGCAGCACTACAAGCGGTTGCCTCGAATCGATTCGATTTGGCGCTGATGGATATTCAGATGCCGGAAATGGATGGCGTAGAAGTTACTGCGATGATTCGCCGGAATGAAGAACAAACGGGCATCCGTTTGCCGATTGTTGCACTGACCGCTCACGCCATGAAAGGCGATCGCGAAAAATTTTTAGCAGCCGGCATGGACGATTATCTCTCAAAACCGATTATTCCCCACGAACTGGATGAAGTCATTTATCGACTATTTTCTGCAGGGATCATCTGTGGCCAAGAATCGAAATCGATGATCGATTCTTAAAATCGTGCTATTCGCTTTGATCCATACAATCGGAATTTCTCAGGCTTAGACGTTTCACTGCATCTGACATACCAAACGGAATTTCGTAAAGCCTCGTGGCGTTAATGTTTGACCTACACTGGACGTGGGCAGGTACCAAGCCGTGGATTTCCCACGATTTGGGCAAGCGGGTTCGTAAGACGAGAAGTACTCGATGTTTTCGCGATCTGGTACCCATCGGCACTCGATGGCATTATTCGACGTGATTCTGATCGCTCTGCTGGCGATCGGCGTGTTGGTACTAAGTTTGCTGTTCAACGTCTTTGAAATTCTTCACCGTTGGATTGTCGAATACAGCCGTTGGAATATCGACGACATCGTTGTGGTTGCGGTGTTTCTTTCTGTAGCCATGTGCGTATTTGCGCTGCGGCGATACCGTGAACTCGCAAAAATCCTTAAGGAGCGAGAATACACACTACTCGAGCTTCGCGATGCCAAGGAACGAGCCGAAGCCGCTAGTAAGGCCAAAGGCGAATTTTTGGCTAACATGTCCCACGAAATTCGCACGCCGATGAACGGCATCATTGGCATGACGGATCTGACACTCGATACTCAATTAACGCCCGAACAACGGGAATACTTACGTCTAGCCAAAAATTCTGCCAGCTCACTGCTGCAAATTTTGAATGACATCTTGGATTTTTCGAAAATCGAAGCAGGAAAATTAGAGCTAGAGCCGACCGATTTCTCACTTCGCAGCGTACTTGGCGATACCGTCAAATCGCTCGGCATGCGTGCTGATGAAAAAGGATTGGAATTAACTCATCGGATTGCAACCGAAGTCCCCGATGCGCTCGTCGGCGATCCGTTACGGCTGCGTCAAGTGTTGGTAAATCTATTGGGTAACGCTCTGAAATTCACTGAACGTGGCGAAGTCGAGCTTAACGTAGAAGCCCATAATGTTAACGAGAATGCCGTACGATTACATTTTTCGGTACGAGACACCGGGATTGGCATTCCTTACGATTTGCAGCGCCTCATTTTTGAAGCTTTCACTCAAGCGGACAATTCTGCCACGCGCCCTTACGGCGGGACCGGCCTGGGATTAACAATTTCCTCTCAGTTGGTATCGCTCATGCATGGACGTCTTTGGGTGGAAAGTACTCCAGGCTCTGGTAGTACTTTCCATTTCTCGGCGCGGTTTGGGCAACAGGATGAAACAACCGAGACGAGCGGATCGTCGAAGATTCAATCGCTTGCCGGGCTTCGAGTGTTGGTTGTAGACGATAATGCAACAAATCGTCGTTTGCTCAAAGAATTGACAACGGCTTGGCAGATGCGACCGGTCTGCGTAGAAGCAGGGCCCGAAGCACTTGGCATGATGACACAGGCGGCAGCGGCTGGCGATCCATTTCGACTGGTATTGCTCGATGCCTTGATGCCTGAAATGGATGGGTACGCAGTCGCCGAACGGATTCACGCCGAACCAACGCTGGCCGGCGCTACGATTATGATGCTTTCGTCCGTTGATCGTACTGGTGACGTCAATCGCTGTCGGCAAATCGGAGTAGCGGCTTATTTGCGGAAACCAATCACGGGTTCAGAACTATTAAGTGCGATCATGTCGGTCATGGGAATCGAAAATTCTGATGGCAACGGCGAATTTTCGCTAACCAGTTCCGCATTGCCCGCTTCGACTATTCGATCTTTGCGGATCTTGTTGGCAGAAGATAACGTCGTCAACCAACGAGTTGCAGTGCGCGTTTTAGAAAAACGCGGTCACTGGGTAGTAGTGGCAGAAAATGGCAAAGAGGCGATTCAGGCTCTGGCATGTCAACGATTTGACTTGGTGCTGATGGACGTACAAATGCCTGAATTAGATGGTTTGGAAGCAACTCGAAAAATTCGAGAAAATGAATCGAATACAGGTCAACACATTCCGATTATAGCAATGACCGCCCATGCCATGAAGGGAGACCGCGAGCGTTGCTTGAAGGCGGGTATGGATGAATATATTTCCAAGCCCATCGATATCAAGAAACTTTCAGAAATGGTGGAGCGACTGGTGCCTCTCGACAAATTGTCAGCGGCTCTCGTCGAAGCTCGGCGAAAACAAGCTGAACCAGCAGAGGTTTTCAATATTGAAGCTTCCAATCGACTGGCACAAATCGTCGAAGACAAAAGCGAATTGCAGGCCCCATCCAAAATAATTGATCTGAAATTGCTCGAAGAGCGTGTCGAGAATGATTTAGAATTGATGCTGGAGATGATTGAATTGTTTCTTGGCAACGCGCCAACACTGTTGGCAGAAATCGAAGCAGGCTTTGCTGCTCGTGATGCTCATACTGTTGAACGAGCCAGTCACTCGCTCAAAGGAGCTGCAAAAAACATGTGTGCAGCGCCTTGTGCACAGCTTGCCCAGCAATTAGAAATGCTGTCGCAAAGCGATCGGCTAGAAGAAGCTGAAGAAGTCGTCATTGCGCTCCATGACGAGCTAAATAAATTGAAAACCACATTAACGGATGCGCTAACGCCTGTGCATGCAAACTAAAATAGTCGTGGACAGTTTTGTCTGTCGATGACAAACCGTTTTTGTTTGTCATCATTCTTGTTCCGTTTTGCCTTGCTGGGCGGCTTTCCACATTCTGGGCGTTATCACGCAACGGAATCCGACGTGCGACATGCCTGTATCTATCGCTCCTCCATGCCGCGCACTTGGCCGGTAGCGAGTACAGTATTCATCACTGCATAAGAACGATCCACCTTTTTGAACGCGCAACGGCGTGTAGAGCTGATCTGGATGATAGCTCTTTTCTGGCCCTGTAGGATTGTCGACCGTGCCTTTTCCACTTCTACGCCGATATAGGTCATGATCGTACCAATCATTGCACCATTCCCACACATTGCCAGCCATGTCGAATAGCCCATAACTATTGGGCTTAAACGATTTCACTGGCGCGGTGCGAACGAAGCCGTCGGCCTTCGTGTTCTGGTAGGGGAAATTTCCCTGCCAAATATTAGCAAAGACATGTTTTGAATCGGGCCGTTGGTCACCCCACACGTACGGTTTTTTGTCCAATCCGCCTCGGGCAGCAAATTCCCATTCAGCTTCCGTGGGCAAGCGTTTGCCAGCCCACTTGGCGTAGGCTGCAGCGTCGTGCCAGGAAACATGAACAACCGGATGATCTTCGCGGCCTTCAAGATTACTTTCTGGTCCTTCGGGATGACGCCAATTTGCATCGGGAGTCCATCGCCACCACTGGGAGTAGTCGTTTAATTCGACGGCACGATCGGGTGGGGCAAACACAACGGATCCTGGCACTAAATCCTTGGGATTGGGCGGCGAAGTTCCAGGAGGCGACTGTTTCATAATCTCTTCCAAGCTGGGTGCTTTTTCAGAAGTTGTCACATAACCGGTAGCCTCCACAAATTTTCCGAACTCGCTATTAGTAACTTCCGTGGCGTCGATCCAGAATGGATCGATATGAACACGATGTGCCGGACTCTCATCCGGCCACGTAAGTTCACTGGAATCACTACCCATGGTGAACTCGCCACCTGGAATCCAAACCATGCCGGGTGGACCATCACTCGGCAAATTACTTTTGTTCCATTTTGCAAATTCATAACCCAGAAAAACTGCCAAAACGACCAGAAATACACCGATCGATAATCGCTGTAGATTTGGCTTTTGGCGAGGCAACGAAACTTCCCGACTAGTTTTTCGTTGGTATTTCATCAGTTGAATTGGGTCGGTTGGCGAGATGGCACAATTGGCTTAGTAGCCGTTGCCTAAAACGTGATACCTAAATTTGATTAACGGGCGAATTCAGCGAGGGTCGGAGTCAATTTATCGAGTTCCGCTTGTAAATTGAGCCATAATGGTTGAACGGCGTTTAAGTTGCCTTGTTTTATCTGGGTTTCAAGTTGCTCAGTTAAATGATGGGCTTTTGTTGCAGCCAGGTGACCGAGTGAACCTTTCAAGGTATGCACGGCTAGTCGCAAAGCCTTTGTATCGTCCGACTCGATCGCTCGCGCAATTTCATCACGCAGTTTTGGACATTCTTCTCGAAAAATTTCCACCAGTTCGGCTAACAGCTCGCGATCACCTTGCAATGCAGCTAAAGCTTCCTCCCAATTGTGGTAAGAATGCGATACAGATTCGTCGTCCGTAGAATCGCTCGGTGCAATCATTGGATTTCTCGTTCGTTCGACAGCCTCATGAATCACGCGCTCCAGTTCCTTGGAACGGATTGGCTTGGTGACATATCCATCCATTCCTGCTGCTAGGCAGCGGTCACGGTCTCCTTTCATGGCATGAGCAGTCAGCGCGACGATTGGAATATGCCCTCCGTCGATCAATTCACGCTCGCGAATAGCGATAGTCGCTTCCAGGCCGTCCATCTCAGGCATTTGCACATCCATCAAAATTAGATCAAAGGGCGTTGAAGCCAGCGCGGCTATCGCTTGTCGACCATTGGCCGCGATGGAAACTTGGTGGCCCCATTTTTCCAATAGTGCTGTGGCTACACGCTGATTCACCTGACTATCTTCCGCGAGCAATACATGCAGCGATCGTGTAAGAATAGGTGATTCTGCCAACGACGATTCAGAGGACGGCCCTTCCACCAGTGGGCCAATCGCTGCCATCATTGCATCAAGCAACTCCGATGGTTTGATAGGCTTCGACAAATAACCTTCGATGCCCAAACGTCGGCAGCGATCGGCATCTTCCGGCCGGCGCGAAGCAGTGAGCATCATGATCGTGGATGTATGCAACGAAGAATCTTGTTGCATTTGCTCGGCGAGCCAAAAACCATCATGGCCCGGCATTTGAGCATCGGCCAGCAC
>CAZIGP010000171.1:0-7767 GCA_964538425.1 uncultured Pirellulales bacterium
TGGAAACATATCGGAGGTGAGTGTGAAGAGATTGGCTGAGAATCCCTGATGCGCCGCCGCCGCAATGCCGATCAACAGCACTGCCATCCATTTGCTCGCAACGATCGGCGCGGCGGTCACTGGCACAGTAAGCAACGCGCACGTCAGCATGGCGGTCTTTCGGGCGGCATTCGTGGACCAGCCGCTTGATACGAGTCGCGAACTTTGCCACCCGCCAGCGATTGATCCGATATCGGCGAGTACATAGACAACAATCAGAGGCGGTCCGATTGTTTTTATATCCACACCAAATTGTGCATTCATGAATTTTGGAAACCAAAACAAATAAAACCACCAGATCGCGTCCGTAAGAAACTTACCAATCGCGAAGGCCCACGTTTGACGGAACGGGAGAAGATCTCTCCAACGGATTCTGATTTCCGGATCAACAGGGTCGGATTCAATATAGTTTAATTCTGTGGATGACAACTGTGGATGCTCCCGCGGGCGGCGATAGATCGGCCACCAAAACAAAACCCACACAATTCCAGCCATACCAGTGGCGATGAAAGCAGCTTGCCAACCGAAGCGTACAAACAAGAACGGCACGACAAGCGGAGCGACAATTGCGCCAACATTCGTGCCAGCGATTACGATGCCGGTCGCCAAAGCGCGCTCTTTACTGGGAAACCATTCAGTGACAGTCTTGATAGCCGCGGGAAAATTGCCGGCTTCGCCGATGCCAAGTGCGAAACGGGCAGCCGCAAAGCCCCACACGCTGTTCGCTAAAGCGTGTGCCGCAGCGGCGAGTGACCAGAGGATAAGCGAGATCGCGTAGCCCACCCGTGTTCCCAATCGGTCCATCGTCCAGCCGGCGATGAGAAAGCCGACGGCATAAGCAAGCGTGAATGCGGCGTTGATGTATCCGTACTGCGTCGCAGTCCACCCAATAATGTTCTGCAGTTCTGGCTCCAGCACTCCAAGTACTGATCGGTCGATGTAATTAATTGCAGTGGCAACGAAAAGCAAACCGCAGATGATCCAGCGGCGGTGGCCGGGGGACTGTTTTCGGCGAGATTGGCTCATTTTTGAGATATGACCTTTTGCTTCTGAAGATGGCACGACGAGGATCAGATGAACGTAGCTGGGTGTTTTCCATCCAAGGTGAGCAAAATCTCACGTTCAAGTTGTCGCACTTTCGACCGGTCCGACGCTCAAATTTTACCTACAACGAGCTTGACATTTGATGTCTTACTGATATATTAGAAAACATGTCAACTGTAATTTCCATTTAAAAGTTAATGGCTCCCAGCTCATTAGAAATATTGTCGCATCGGGGAATCGACGGCCAATTGTGGGTAGTACTCGAATCGATTGCGTAAATATGAATTGTGGACTTAGCGCCAATGTTCGCGTGCGGTTGTCGTAGCTCCCACAGCGGCGTCGGTCGCATTGATGTACCTGCAACGGTACGCGGCGGACTTCCAAATAACGAACGTCGTAATTATTTACACTCGAATCTTAGTGACGCATTGCAAATTAGCACTTCGGCTATTTCGAATGGTGTCGGGTACGCCGGAGCATTTCACCACGCCATTCATCGAGCCGAGTTTTTAGGATCTATAACGATGATAAACTTTCGAAAATTCGCCAAAATGGTTTTAAGCTTCTTGATTCTTGGGTGGACTGTCCGAGACCTGAATGCTCACACGTTTTATGTCTCCCCCGAAGGCAACGATGACAATCCAGGGACTGAGTCGCGTCCGTTTCAGACGATCGGCAAAGCTCAGCTGAGCGTCAGAGCGATCAATCGTGAGATGGCGCAGAATATTTCAGTTTTTCTGCGCGGGGGAAACTATGCGCAAAGTCAGCCATTAGTGTTCGATTCTGATGATTCAGGTAGTAACGGCTACTGTGTCATTTATAAGAACTATGCTAATGAAACTCCTCTAATAAGCGGCGGGCGGAAAATCACGGAGTGGCAACAGGAGTCTTCGACCTTGTGGAAAGCGAAAGTTGCCGAAATTACTTTTCGGCAGCTTTATGTAAATGGCCGCCGCGCGGTGAGGGCAAAAGGCGGATTGCTTCCTGATGCCGAACTCTATGGCAACAGCGGTTACAAAACCACAGATGCTCAAATGGCAAAATGGGCAATTCCCGAAGATGTCGAATTGATTTACGATGTTCAATGGCAGCGCTGTATTTGTAAAGTCGGCAGTGTCACACCAGTAGCAGATGGCGCAATTCTCAGCATGTTGGAGCCTTATTTCACCATTCTACGGCTGAAAGACGGCCCGTTAATTGAAAAGCCCAGCTATATCGAAAATGCCTTAGAATTACTTGATGAACCCGGAGAATGGTACTTAAATAAGAACGAGGGCTGGCTGTATTACATGCCGCGCGAAGGGGAGCAGCTAGATCATTGCGAGGTAATTGTTCCTGCCTTGGAGGACTTATTGGTTGTCCGAGGAACGTTAGACCAACCTGTTCACGATCTTCGGTTCGAGGGGATTGCTTTCTCCCACGCAACCTGGAATCAACCTAGTGTTGTTGGGCACATCGATTTACAAGCCAACTTTACCCTCAGTCAGCAAAACTTAATTCTTCGATTTGGTGCGGCACGATCCGGCGCGGAAGGAGCTGACGCACTAGGGTCGCAATCTGGAAAAAGCTCGCTCCGGGCAACTCATTCGCATAATGAGGCCATCAAGAGTCGAGCAAACGTGACCTTGCACAGTGCTCAGCGGATTCACTTTGAACGCTGCACATTTTCTAAGTTGGGCGGAGCCGGGATCGATTTGGAATACGGCGCCAGAGACAACATAGTATGCGGTTGTACATTTCGCGACATTTCGGGGTCAGCCATCCAGGTGGGGGACGTCGTTGATCATCACCCTACAGACGCTCGCATGATCGTGGCTAACAACCACATCGTTAACAACGTTATTCGTGATGTTGCTGCCGAATACCTGTCGGGCGTCGGCATATTTGTGGGATACACTGACGGCACACGTGTTGCCAATAATGAAATAAGTCATCTTCCTTACAGCGGCGTTTCGATGGGCTGGGGATGGGGAGAAGCCGATGCAGGCGGCGGAGGTTATTGGCAGCCTTTTTTTCATAAAGAGCCAACTGTCTGCAAAAACAATGTGTGCGAGAAGAACCACATTCATCATATTATGCAAAGGAGATGGGACGGAGCAGGCGTTTACACTTTGGGTAATATGCCGGGCTCGGTAATTCGTGGGAATCATATACATGATAGTGTTGGATTGCCAGGAGGCATTTATCTTGATGAAGGAAGTGGTTTCATTGAGGTGACCGGCAATGTCGTTTACAAAGTGCCTGAACCAGTATGGTACAACAATCGGTGCCAAGACCGGATTAACACTTGCAAAGTACACGATAACTCTTTCCTCGTTACGCCTGAAGAATCGAACTTTCAGCGTGTGACTGCCGATGAGGCCGGACTTCAACCTGCATACCGCGATTTGTTACGTCCATGACACGCTTTTTGAACAAAGTGGTAGTCGTTACCGGCGCGGCCTCCGGAATTGGCAGGGCTACCGCCCTTCTATTTGCGCAAGAAGGTGCGTCGGTCGTTGTCGCAGATATAGATACAAATGGTGCAGAAGATACTGTTCGCCATATTGAGAAAGAAGGCGGACGAGCAATTACATGTACTTGCGATATTTCAAATGAATGCGACGTCCGCAGGCTATTTGAATATGTAGTCGATCGCCTCGAACGGTTGGACGTATTAGTAAATTGTGCAGCCGTTTTCCTGATGATAGGCAGCGAACAAGCTAGCCAGAAAGACTGGGAACAAATCTGTGCGGTCAATATTACGGGAACAGCCTTATGCTCCCGATATGCAGCGGAACAGATGCAAGTGTCGAATGGCGGTGCAATCGTGGTGGTTTCGTCGACAAACGGTATCCGGGCCGATGCCGGATATGCCACCTATAGCACGAGTAAAGCAGCACTTCTTATGATGACCCGTTGCATGGCAATCGATTACGCGAAGTGGAGGGTTCGAGTGAACTGTGTATGTCCTGGCGCCGTCGATACTCCTGCGCTGCATAAAGAACTAGTGAGAATGCAAGTGACGTGGAAGGAGTTTGAAAACGAGATGCAACGAAACCAATGTATACATCAAGTATTGCAACCAAAAGACATTGCATTAGCGATTCTATTCTTGGCCAGCGATCAGGCTCGGATGATTACAGGGTCAAACCTCATTGTCGACGGCGGATATCTGGCGAACAAGTAAATATGGCTAAGATATTGTTGGAATAGCTTGCCGAGCCTAGTATCCCACGGATCGACTTCATGGCTATTGGAATTTTACTCGCAGCACTTAGCGGTGTGTTTTGGTGTATTTGTTTTATTCCGATGCGCTACATGAAAGAGTTTGCGTGGGAAAACACATGGTTCGTATGGACTTTCTTTAGTTGCCTTCTGTTTCCGCCTGTGATCGCTTACTTGACGATTCCCTCGTTGGTCGCAGTGTTTCAAGAGACTGGAGGTCAGCTAAACTGCATCGTGTTGGTAGTTGGATTGGTAGCGGGTACATCCGGAATATTTTTTGGGCTTGGATTGGTTCGTGTTGGGATGGCGGTGGCGAACTCCCTGGCAAATGGGCTGTCGCTGGCTATCGGATCTTTTGTCCCCTTGATTGTCCAGCATCCCGAAGTGTTCGACGATTTCGTCGGTGTGGTCCTAGTTACGGGACTAAGCCTTTCGATCGCGGGTGTCTGTTTTTGTGCCCGCGCCGGTTCTCAATCTGAACAGCACTCTGCCTATATGGATGCAAAGATACAGGCACCACACTTGCGGCGGCGAATGGTCGTTCAGGGAATTGTTTTAAGTATCGCTGCAGGACTACTGACTCCACTGATGAACCTAGGGTTGGCTTTCGCAGGCGAATTTACAGAGGTTGCTCGAAAACACGGGTCTTCAGAAGCATTCATGAGTTTCGCACTATATTTACCCTATTTAGGGACCAGCTTTGTCAGTAATGCGATTTACTGCACAATACTTTGGAAGAGAAATCGGTCCCTTAAGCAGTTTGTTGGCCTTGGCGGGTTCTACTTCACAACCATTGCCGCCGGCATGGCGGTGTTATGGACTGTCGGAAACATACTATATGGTTGGGCGATGCCTTGGATGGAATCTTACGGACCGATTCTTGGGTGGCCAATTTCTATGGCTAGCACGACCGTGGCTGCAACACTGGCCGAGTATCTCTATGGAGATTGGAAAGGTAACGCACTGCGAACACTACTATACGGAATAGTGATGTTAATGGGCTCCATAATACTTCTCGCCTACACTAGCCTCTTGCTCCAAAAAACAGGCGAACCGATATAAGTAGCCGTCATGATAGTTACCGTTGACTCATACGATCTGTGGAGACTGGAAGTGCCATTGGGGCGCGTCATAGGTGATTGTAGCTGCCAATACGAATCTTTGAACGTGGTTGCGATTTGTCTCAAAACTAATCAGGGGCATTTAGGCTGGGGCTACGGCGACTGCGCATGGAAGGGCCGGTTTAACCGACCGGCCTGGTATATCCATCCCATGGCGTCTCTGCCCGTCCTGAATGCGGAGATTGATCGAAAATGGTGGTCCAAGCTGAAGGGCCGCAATGCTGTCGAAGCTTGGCGAGCGCAACGATACGACCATTCGCGGTATCCGTACCTAGACTCCGCCATACGCATGGCACTATGGGACTTGATGGCTCAAGCGGCGGAGCTGCCGCTATTTCGTTATTTAGGTGGAAGTGCCGCAAAGAACCGAATTAAAGCTTATGGCAGCTTACTTGATTATCCATTGACTGACGACCAGGCTGTTGGTCTCGCAAAGCACTTTCTTAATCGAGGGTTTCAGTCAATTAAAGTTAAGGTGGGAGACCCAGATGTGGCGCGCGACATACGACGATTACGGGCAGTCCGCTCGGCGGTGGGCAGAGAAGTGGAATTGACCGCCGATGCTAATATGGCTTGGAACTGCGATGAGGCTATTAGCCGTTTGCGTGCTTTCCAACAGGAAGGCATTGCCTTGGCATATATCGAAGATCCCTTGAGTTTAGACGATACCGCAGGTTTTTCCCGACTTCGTCAGGAAACAGATGTTGCCGTGGTTGGACATGATTACGTTTGGGAACAATCGCAGGTACGCGCCTTGCTCGCCACTAGAGGATTGGATCTCCTTCGAAATAGTAATCATATCGATTTTGGCCTTGCCAGCGCCGATCTGTCGTCCGAGTTTGGCGTGCCGATGTCATTCGGAAACTCGATGTTTGAGTTCAATGTGCATATGGCGGTCGCTCTACCTAATGTTGATCGGCTAGAATTCTCGGACTTGGCTTGGAATCGGTTGATGTGTATGCCTGTAATGTTCGAAGACGGTTTCGGTATTGCGCCAGAACGCCCAGGTCATGGTTTGGCACCAGACACGGAGTTGCTGACAGAATTCAGTTGCCCAGACGAAGATGGTACCGTTGATCTAGGAACCAATTCACATAATTGATGTTGTGATCGATTTCTGTGTTAACTCTGAGAGATCTGCTGTTGCGGTATCGCTAAAACCCGGGGTTGCGGATGATCGACCTGACCCGAAGACTCATTGGCGAGTGCGAACAGCCAGGAGTAGATGAGGGAAAAAGTCATAACGAAGGTTGGTAAGTAATTGACGCATTGAGGTGTATATGCGATCCGAGGTACTTCAAGTTGTGGACGACCGGAACTTGTGCGGCGAAGGCCCGCTCTGGGATTGGCGGAAGGAACGATTGTTCTGGAATGACATTTCGTCATCGCTTGTATTTGAATTGTTTCCAGCGACCGGCGAGCGAACCGTCGTCAGTCGGGGTCTCACGGTCGCAGGAATCGCGCTGAATAGCGATGGCGGATTTGTTTTCGCAGGTTCCGGGCTCCATCTATGGCGGAGTCAGAATGACTACGAGACGATATTGAAGGAACACAATGGGCAGGCCCTTAGCATTAATGACATTGTTGCGGACTCTCAAGGCAGACTCTATTTTGGGACAGTTTACTTTGACGCCAATGGAATTATGATGCAGCATGGAAAACTCTATTGCATTGACTCCAACCGCGACGTTCAGATTGTAGATGACGGATATTCGATTGCGAACGGGATGGGATTTAGCCTTGATGAGCGCACGATGTACGCGGCTGACAGTGGCAAGAGGCGCATCTGGGCGTATGACGTGGATATAGCCGACGGTACTCTCCTCAACAAGCGCGTGTTCGTCGAGATTCCCGCGACAGAAGGATTACCCGATGGTTTGACCGTAGATACCGAGGGGTTCGTTTGGAGTGCTCAATGGTATGGTGGACAGGTTGTCCGATATGACCCGGCGGGAGATGTCGAACGTCGAATCGAATTGCCCGTCCCACAGGTATCCAGCGTCGCGTTTGGAGGGCCGGACTTAACTGATCTATATATTACTTCTGCCGCCGAAGCATGGGCGAGTCATCTTATGCCGCCAGGGTATGATCCAACGGCGTTGAACCAAGGTGGCGCACTATATCGGATACCCTTGGAGATTCGTGGTAAAAGAGAGCATCAAGCTCATTTAAGTTAAGAGTTGATTACGTTTGCCATGCGTGAATCTAAAGGATAGTGTGGGTGGAAAGTCATATTGACTATTGCCAATGCTGCTATCAATGCCCGTTCAATTGGACGATGCCTGCGTCGGTGCGCGGGTCTGCGTATAACCGACAAAGGTACTTTGTCGAGCGTTGGAGAATTCGATGCTCTGCC
>CAZIGP010000172.1:0-7766 GCA_964538425.1 uncultured Pirellulales bacterium
GGTGTTTTTCTGCAAGTCAGGAGCTGAAGCCAACGAGGCAGCGATTAAACTCGCACGGCTGCACACCCCTAAAGAACGTTACAAAATCATTACGTTTCAAGGCGGTTTTCATGGCCGAACGCTTGCCGCCGTGACTGCAACAGCCCAGCCAAAATATCATGAGGGTTTAGGGCCGCTTGTGGCAGGTTTTGTCTATGCTCCATTTGGTGATTTGGAAGCAGTGAAGAAATTAATCGACGGCGAGACTGCTGCGATTATGGTTGAACCCGTTCAGGGGGAAGGAGGGGTGAACATTCCTCCTGAAGGATTTTTGCAAGGTTTGCGTCAATTATGTGACGAAAATAACTTGCTACTGATTTTCGACGAAGTGCAAACCGGCTGTGGTCGAACGGGTGAATGGTTCGCCCATCAGCACTTCAATGTAACGCCTGATGTCATGACGTTAGCCAAAGCCATCTGTGGCGGTATTGCCGGGGGCGCCATGGTCGTAAAGCCAGAAGTTGCTCCTAGCCTGCGGCCTGGGATGCATGCAGCAACCTTCGGTGGAAATCCGATCGCAGCCCGTGCTGGTTTGGCTTATATCGAAGCCGTAGAAAACGAAAATTTGCTTGAACGCGGCAAAGAAATTGGTGCAATTTTCCGCTCCAGGATGGAGTCTCTGAAACAGCAGTGTAACTTGATTCGCGAAGTTCGCGTGATGGGTGCCATGATCGGCATCGAGCTTGCCATTGAAGGATCTTCGATTGTGAAGGAATGTCTTGATCGTCGATTGCTAATCAATTGCACGCACAGCACAGTCATTCGGCTACTGCCAGCTTTGAATATCTCGGTCGAGCAGGCTCAGGAGGGCTGCGATGTTTTGACCGAAGTGTTGAAGAAACATGCTGTGGGATAAATTGCCTTTAATTCAAACGGATTTTGTCGTTGCTGTTCGTTGATTGATATAACTTTGATTTTTTGATTCCTGATTCCCAATGCGTCATCTGCTTACTGTTACTGATCTGACCTCGGCCGAAATCGAACGGATCTTCGCCATTACGGCGGACTTAAAGGAGAAATACGGACAAGGTATTCGCGAATCCTTGTTGCCGGGGCGCGTCATTGGGATGTTATTCGAGAAGCCTTCACTGCGCACTCGAGTTAGTTTTGAAGCCGGCATGACGCAACTGGGCGGAGGCAGTTTATTCCTGGGGAGCGACGTCGGTTTTGGCTCTCGCGAAAGCATGCCGGATTTTGCCCGCGTATTGAGCCAATATGTCGATGGCGTTGTTATTCGTGCAAATCGGCATGAGACGGTTGCTACTTTGGCGCAGCATAGCACTTGCCCAGTCATTAACGGCCTAACGGATTACGCTCATCCTTGCCAAGTATTGGCGGATTTGTATACGCTGCGCGAACTAATTGGCAAATTGCACGGGCTTACGCTGGCTTATGTGGGAGATGCCAATAATGTGGCTCGCAGTTTGGTGGAAATCTGCGGGCGGTTAGGAATGCAAATTAACCTGGCGACGCCGAAAGATTATCAATTTAGTAAAACAGAAATTGAGCGATTTCACAAAGCAATTCCGCAGCTTCAATTAAACCTATCCGAAGACCCTGTTGCTGCTGTGCGCAACTCCGTGGCAGTCTATACCGATGTTTGGGCAAGCATGGGGCAAGAATCCGAAGCAGCGAAACGCCGTAAGGATTTTGCTGCGTATCAAGTCAATGCAAAACTCATGTCGCATGCTCCAAGTGCCTATTTTATGCACTGTTTGCCGGCTCACCGTGGTGAGGAAGTAACCGACGAAGTTATCGACGGGCCTAATAGCGTCGTCGTGCAACAGGCTGGTAATCGACTGCATGTGCAGAAAGGGATTTTGGCGTGGCTTTTGAGCAGAGTTTAAGAACTTCGGCTGGCTCTAGTTTTTGGTTGATCTATTGAATTTGAAACTCTTGACTTCCAGGTATTATGCGACACGACGGTCGACAACCCAATCAGCTTCGCCCCGTTAAAATTACTCGTCGATTTACGCGCACCGCGCCAGGTAGTGTGTTAATTCAATTCGGTGGCACCACCGTGTTGTGTACAGCTTCCGTCGAGGCAAAAGTGCCGGATTGGATGGCTGGTAAAGGGCGGGGTTGGCTAACGGCGGAATACAATATGCTGCCGGGGAGCACCAGTCCTCGAAAGAAGCGAGAAAGAGATGGCAAGACTGATGGTCGCACTACCGAGATTCAGCGATTGATCGGCCGTAGTCTAAGGGCCATTATCGATCTCGATGCGATTGGAGAACGTACTTTGGCCATCGATTGTGATGTGCTAGAAGCCGATGGTGGTACTCGGACTGCCAGTATTACCGGGGCGTATGTGGCGCTTGTCGATGCATTATCTACGATTGAGGATTTGCCGGGATCTTTCAAAAAGCCACTCATTTCGAGCGTGGCCGCAATTAGTGTGGGGATTGTCAACGGCACGCCGCTATTAGATCTCGACTACATCGAAGATGTGGATGCCGACGTTGATATGAATGTGGTGATGACTGGCGAAGGCCGTTTTATCGAAGTGCAAGGGACGGGCGAAGAAGCGACGTTCAGTGAAGACGAATTGCACTCGCTGTTGAAATTGGCTCGCGGCGGACTCCAAGAATTGACGGCTCTGCAACAGAATGCATTAAAGTAGGTCGCACGAGCATTCGTTTGCTGGCAAATCTAGCTGGCGGGCAAGTCGTCTAAGGAGGGGCACCATCGAGGCAATTTTGGAAACAGTGCGCCGGCTAAATCGAGAGACGCTTGTGTTGATGCCGAGATTCGCCCAGCATCGGCAGTTTCATGGACGTTTCCGTGGCCTAGCACCAGTCGTGTAAACTCGGCCTGATTCATTGTCAGATAGTTGCGCCCGAGTGGCCCGGTGCGTATTCGCATGCCGCGGTTCGTGTAAACTAGCCGCCATTTCGACTTGCCGACAGATAAGCCCAGTTCGGTGCCTCGTCTCAACTCTGCTTGTTTGGCTCGAATATCTAACTCGGGGCTGATTGTCGTGAGCATCTTTTTCTGATCGATAATCTTCACCATGAAGACTTCGGTTTGATTCACTTCTGTATTGTGAAGCATGCCGCCGGCGGCGGTTACCAAGCCATGTATCCGGTGCTCTGGTGGCCCGTCGACGAATAATTCTTGTCGATCGCGTTCGACTGATTCTGCGCAAGCTCGCGCGAGCAGTTGAAAATCGGCGGTGGGATGATCGGGGGCTGCAAGTAGTTCGATGATTCGTCCTTGCCGCAATGCTGCATAACCAACGATTGGCGCTGTTTCTTCCTCCAGTTCCAGCCGGTCGCGACCATCGATCGCGACCAGCAAAGCATCATAAGCTCGCCGACTAATTAACCATCGCCAGTAGGCTTCGGTTCGTTCGAGTGGACCGTAAGTGCCGCGAGTATTTTGTTGATAGATTCGCATGAGCGCGGGCATTTCTACGTGCCGCCACAAGCGAATGCTAAGGGGGCGGGCTAGCTGGTTGGCGTATTCATCGTGCAGATGACGAAGCACAAGTCGCGCCGATCCTTGCGAAAAGCTATGTCGGCCGCAAACGGCCCAGCCGCTACGAGCCCAAAAATGCGGAATCGAAGTCTTAATGACGGCCAGCAAGCTACCATCGGAAGCAATTTGTTGTTCGGCTTCTGAAAGCAACCGCGATGCAAACCCTTGAGAGCGAAATTCTGGCAGAGTGACTAGCCAATGGATTCCAGCGATAGGTAAATTAACTTGACCAAAGCGCGCTATGCGTTTTGTCAAATGCAAATGAGATAGTACGCGATGGCCGCGCCGTACCAAGAGGCGATCGATTGGTTCGTAAAAAGGATCTTCAAGCTGTGATTGAAATTCGTTACGCGAAGGGGCTTGGAAAACGGCGAGTAACGTTTGGTAAACCGACGGGTGATCGCCGCTGCGCCCTTTCGCAACACACAATTGGCCGGGAAGAATTTGCCCAAAATCGGTCGGCGTAATGAGGGGGCCTAACGAGGACCCCAGTTTGCTGGGACGATCGTTTTCTGTGCGCGGCTTACTTTCTGGATGACCTTCGGCTAGACGCTTTTTGAGAGAAGAACTTCGTTTTTTTAACGGGCGACTCGCGAGAGTGCGCTCGAAACGCCGTTGACGAAGTGGTCTGACAGCAATACGTGGTCTGGTGGGGGCATTCCAAGCATCACGTTTACCACGTGTTTTGAAACGTCCTCGCAATTCTCGCGACCAGGATGTCGCTCCGCTCATCCCGAATCCCTTCTGCTGGTGAACCGATCCATCTGATGCGGCATGCTCTGCTAAAGATTGCGTCGAGCACGGTCACGCACCCGCGGTAGCTTAATCGGTCGCGAAAGAATTTTCTAGGATTGGCTTCAAAAATTCTGTCAAGGTCAATTTGGGAAAGAGAGGGAAGCCGAATTCCCTGGATGCGAGAATTTTTTTAGATCGCTCGATTTTCGTAAACTGCTCGGCATTGGCGGTCCAAACTTGCCGCAGATGGGCTACCAAGGGTTGCAGCGATTCGTTGGCTTGGCGAATTGCCCGACATCGCTGACGAGCGTTTTGCGGAGTTTGCTCTGTGGCAATCCATCGCTGCTTTTCGCTAATCCAGTGGCTTGCAGCGCCATCATCCAGGTTTTGAATGTGTTTTTCCTCAATAAACCGTTCTGGATGAAATTGAAGCTCGCGGAGACAACGATAATGACGTTTTGCTTCGTCGGGCGATCTCTCGGGAGTGGCAATCGGTAGCCGCAAAGTGCCCGAAACGCACAAATAACTCGTCGGTTCGATACCAAAAAACCGTTCCGTAATGCGATCGGTTAATTGGTCGTACTTGGCGCCACCAATGCCGTGCATAAACAAATCGCCAAGCAAAAGGCGGGCGGCCAATGTGGTAATTAAGGCTCTGGTTCGCAAACGAATGCCGCGGGCTGATAACGCCGCCAGTTGTTCGATGGCGGAAGTGGGGCTTCCTTCGGGGGTGATGGAAATCGTGGCATCGATGCCGGCTCGATCTGAAAGTACGAGTTCGTCGTTGCGTTGGCGGACAAACAGCGGGCGGCGGCTGGGATTCTCGTTGGACCAGATCCAGAGGGGCGCCTCCAGCCAGTCCTCATCCATTTCAAGCTCTGGCACAGGATGAGCTGACGAGCGCACTTTATGTTCCCGCCGGTATTCCATCAGGGCGGAATTATAAACATCCCAAAATCTGGGCAAATGGGCGAGTAAATGCGCGACAAACCAACGAAATGCTGGCAAATCGCAGACTTGGCTTTGAGGGATTTCTAACGTTTGAAGTCCCCACTGACCTTCGAGTTGATGTCGGGCTTGAGAGATGCACGTGCCGACATTGTTTGTTTCGCGCGATCGATCTACGACCAACGGCCAATAATCTTCCAACAAGGTATTGTTTACGAATGGCTTCAATTGCTTTGCCGCTCGCTCACCAAACGACTTGAAAGCGGCCGCGTCTAAAATTGTCCGTTGCTCGAATGGCATGTTCGTACTGCCACGATCGAATGGCACGGCTTCGAGCCGTGGTTGTTCCAGCGACCCGGTTGGTACTCGCAAGGACGAGCTTTTGATTGCGTCACTATCAATTTGTAAGTTAATCGCTACTGCGCCATGTTGCTTAGACAATTGATGCAGGACAAAGTTTTTCAGCCATACTCCGGGATGAAACATTTCAGGCTGGTGACCGGCCAGAAAGACTGCTGCGGGCCGGTTTGGCAACGATACGTCGCGATAGCTACGTGTATAAGCAGTGGCAGCGGCAAGCAGTTGTTGCCGGGCCTCGCAAGCGAGTTCTGGCAAACTGCGGCCTTGCACATCGTAATCGGACGCACAAATGGCGGCGTGATTACTTGCTGCCATATTGGGAGCAAGATCTACGGGTGGTGCGATCAGTTTCGCGCCATTCTCTCGAGGTGCATTGAGCGCAGCGATGCGCGCGGACCACTGAGACCAGCGGAAAGGCTGTTTGCAAGCATCGTCACCGGACGAATTTGGTTCGCGACAAGCTCGCGAATTTGGATCGCATCCCGACGGAGGTTGTTCGGCTACTAGGTTCAACAAATGACTCCTGATTTCCGTTGGGCCTGATCGAGCGATCCAAATCAAACGTTACTGGATTTAGCTACAGCTTTGATGTTCGCGAAATTGCTGAGGCACCGGGCCACGAAGCCGTGCGACACTGCGATCGATGATCTCTCGATAATACTTTAGCCGTGTCTGGGCGTCATCTAGCGCACCACCAAAAGATCGGGCTTCTTCCAAATAAATCAGCGGTACGGGCAGTTCGATCACCTTAAAGTTCTGATGTGCCGCTTGTACCCAAAATTCCAAAGGCATCGCATAACCGGGCTCGGCAATGTCGATATGTGCCAGTGAGGGGACGCGGTACGCTTTGAAGCCGCAAAAAGCGTCGGTCAACTTCAGGCCAAGGCGGCAGTTTAATTCTGCAGTGATCTGTTCGTTGATTTGCCGCCGCGCGGCCGGAGGGCTGCTATCTCCGTCAAACTTTTTCAAATAACGGCTACCAGAAACCAAGTCTACGTTTTGGCATGTCGCAACGAAATCGGGGATGAGCTTGGGCTGGTGTTGACCATCGCAATCGATGGTGACCAGCACGTCGTAATCGTCTCGCTGCACAAAATCGAAGGCACTTTTTAATCCAGCTCCATAACCTCGGTTGCGAGGATGGCGAATGACGTGAATATCGCGCCGTTGGGCGAGTAGGTCGGACGTGCCATCTGTGGAGCCGTCATCTACTACGAGTACTTCCGGACTGTATCGCAATACTTCATCCAGCACGGCGGTTACATGCCGTACTTCGTTATAAACTGGCAACGCAGTGAGAAATCGAGACGCCATTGTTTTGCTGTGTTTCTTGTACCCTTGCACCCTTGAACTTGCAGAATATTTTAGACACCAATAATTAGCAGTCAAATTTCGTGGCGCAGGCGGATCAATCGGTAAAGTTGCGTGGATAATGCCAGTATTTTCGACAAGTTTCAACGATCGCCATGGCTGGACACTAGGAATCGAGCAGTTCTTCGAGCCGGCCGATGAAGGCCTGTTGATCGGGGTGGATTATGCGACGTGCTTCTTCCAGCGTTTTAAATTCGGTCTGGTCGATTTCCCAGCAATTTGGTTTGGGAGCGATTTCGTTTGGCGAGGCCACGGCGAATGCATGCACGCGTTTTTTACTGCGCGTGTAGTCGATGTGGCCGAGTGATGTTAATTGATGGGCACTAAAGCCTTGAACGCCTGCCTCTTCGTAAGTTTCTCGGATCGCTGCTTCAATCAGTGATTCGCCTTCGTCAGGCAGGCCTTTCGGAATGCTCCACGGGGCATGGCGGTTGTAATTGCCGGAAGGATGTACGAGTAGAACCTCGAGTTGCTGGTTTTGGTTTCGATAGATAACTAACCCAGCAGCTTGCTTCATGGTGCTTTTAACCCAAGAACTTGATCCATGCGCTCGGAAATATCGGTGAGTTCTTTTCGTCCGCCGCCGCTTACTTCGGAAGTCGCCCAACCATCGTAACCAACTTCGGCGAGCGCTTTGAGCACTTCGGGCCAATTTTCGTCACCTTCTCCGATATCAACCCATTCTTTGGATTTGCTGTAACCTTTGAAATCAAATTTTGCCATGCGCTTTACGAGTTGTCGATTCAAATGGGCCGGGGGCACTACATATTTTATCATATTTCTGATGTCGAAGTTGGCAGCAACATGTGGTGTATTCATGTGGTCTACATATT
>CAZIGP010000173.1:0-7754 GCA_964538425.1 uncultured Pirellulales bacterium
GACCTTCGCGCCCGCTGCCGAACGCGTGGTTGGCAACGACCAGGCTAAGCAATTACTAAGTCGAGATTATCGTTCGCCTTATTCACTGCCCGTAGTTCAATAGCAAACAGGCAACCAAGTCTGGTCGATGTGTGCTGTCTGAGTAGGCCGCTTCTGCGCGGATAATCATTACCGGTTTAACCAGTGCTTCGCGTGCTCTGTCCAAGTTGCAATTTCTGAACCCTTGATGGCCCGTAATCCATACCCATGGCCGCCGTTGCCATACACATGCAACTCGGCTGGAATTCCGTGTCGCTTAAGCCCTGTGTAAAACATGGTCGACCCTAACGACGACGAAACGTCATCATCGGTGTGAACAATAAAAGTAGGAGGGCAATTCTTTGTAACGCGGATCCCCTCGATCAAGTCGCTTCGAGATGGGTCATACATATTCCACGGATAAATGAGCAGCGCAAAATCAGGTCGATGCGAAACCTTATCGACCGCATCGACAGGATCATAGCTCAGTTTGTTTTGATCGCTTAACAATCGCGCAGCGACTTGCCCTCCTGCTGAAAAACCCAAAATCCCAATTCGTTCCGGTTTGAGCTTCCACTTTTCTGCTTGCGAACGAATGAGCGCCATGGCGCGCTGCGCGTCTTGTAGCGGCCGCTGCCAGCCCGGGTCCTGTTCACTCGTCTTGGTTCGATAACTGAGTACAAAAGCTGCCACACCTTGCTGGTTGAGCCACGCGGCGGCTTCCGTACCTTCCTTGTCAACAACCACCTTGCCAAATCCACCGCCGGGGAGAATGATAACTCCCGCGCCGTTGGGCTGATCAGCAAGATGCGCGGTAAAGGTTGGCTTGGTGATATTGCTTACACGCGTGCCATGTGGAACTTCTTCTTGTCGGAAAGGCGCGGCTTCGCCAATTAAGCGGGTCGTTTCACCCGGCGCCAAATCGGGCCAGATATCGATGTGTTCTTCGGCCCAAAGCGTTGAAGAGACGGTCATCAGCATCAGTTGGAAAAAGATGTGCTTCATTGGTAATCGCTAAGGCAACAATAATTGATCTAACAGATGTTTTAGTCCATGGCAACGACTTGATCAGGCAAGAATCTCTTTGACTACGTGTGATTCTTCAACGCCGGTAAGTTTGAAGTCGAGCCCTTGAAAGCGGTACGTAAATCGCTGGTGATCGATGCCTAGCAGGTGCAATATCGTGGCATGCAGATCACGAACCTGAACGGGGTTTTCAGCAACGTTATAGCTGAAGTCATCGGTTGCGCCGTAGGTCATGCCGGGTTGGGTGCCGCCGCCGGCCAACCACATCGTGAAGCAGCGGGGATGATGATCGCGGCCTCCTTCAGGGCTGTCCCACTTTCCTTGCCCTGCGACGCCGCGGCCAAACTCTCCTCCCCAAATCACGAGCGTGTCGTCGAGCAACCCCCGCTGTTTTAGGTCCGTCACCAATGCCGCGCTGGCTTGATCGGTGTCTCGACAACGCGCAACGCACCACGAGCTCAGACGAGTGTGATGATCCCAGTCAGGATGAAAGAGTTGGATGAAACGGACTCCTCGTTCGATCAGTCGCCGTGCCATGACGCAATTGGCCGCATAACTGCCGGGACGACGGGAATCGGAACCATAGAGCTCGAAGGTCGACTCCGGCTCGTCGCTAAGATCGCTCAATTCCGGCACGCTGGTCTGCATCCGCCAGGCCGGGATCGTGCGTTTGCTCCAGTCGCATCCGATTCAATTCGCCAATACCATCTAACATGCCTCGCCGCACGTCGCGCGGCAGTCCTTCTGGATCTCGTAAATACAATACGGGATCTTTCGCGTTCCTCAGCTTTACGCCTTGGTAACGTGAAGGCAAGAATCCGCTGCCCCAATAATGATCGTAAAGCGGCTGATCGCTGGGGCGCTTCATTTTGGAGATCATCACGAGGTACTCAGGCAGATTGCGATTTTCACTTCCTAGACCATAACTGGTCCATGATCCCAGGCTTGGCCGACCTGGCAACTGGTGACCCGTTAGGAACTTGGTCATCGCTGGCGCATGATTGATCTGGTCGGTGACCATCGATTTAATAAAACACAAATCGTCGACCACTTTACTATGATAAGGAAGCCACTCGCCAATCGTGGCGCCACTTTGTCCGTAACGGGCAAACTTGGTTCGAGCTGGCATAATCAACTGCTTTTGATTTGCCGTCATCGTTGTTAGTCGTTGCCCTTGGCGTACGCTGTCGGGCAATTCTTTGCCGGCCCAGTTCACTAAATCTGGCTTGTCGTCAAATAATTCAATTTGAGAAGGGCCTCCGGACTGCGTCAAAAAGATCACATTTTTTGCGCGTGGGGAATGATGCGGAAGACCGGGAAGACCGAGAGGTGGCAGAGCGCTATCGGCTCGCCCAAGCTTGGTGCCCATCAGGCCCAGCGCCATGGCGCCAAGACTAATGCCTGTGCAACGGCCAAGAAAGTAACGGCGAGAAAGCTCGGTAGAAAGTGCAGACTCTATTCGGGCAAAAGAATCCGTTTTACTCATGAGTCATCGCCTCATCGAGATTAAAAACCATGCTGGCAACGACCAAATAGGAAGCCAATTCTACGGGATTGTCGGCTTCACGATGCTCGGGTTGGCCAAAATTAAGCAAGGCTTTAGCATCTGCTGGTGTACGCTGATAATGCTCTAGCGCAAGATTAAATTTTTGCGTCAGCACTGTCCTCTCCGCTTCCGTGGGCGAACGCGAGAGAACACGACGATAAAGCAGATCGAGCCGCGCCGTCACCGATTCTTCCTGGGCAATTACCAATCGAGCTAATGCGCGCGCGGATTCGAGCACACTTACGTCATTGAGCAATGTCAGTGCATGCAGCGGCGTGTTCGTCCGCTGAGGGCGAATTTCGCAATAACGCCGCTGAGCACTATCGAATAAAAACGTTGGTGCGATGGCGCGACGCCAAAACGCGTACAGTGTACGGCGATATTGGGCTGGTCCTTGGCTCGGCTCATAACGAAATCTGCCCATGAACATTTCTTCCCAAACGCCGTCAGGCTGATACGGTTTCGTCGGTGGGCCACCCAAAGAAGAATTCAGCAATCCGCTGGTACGAAGCGCAGCATCTCGAATCATCCAACTGGGCACGCGGAACCGCGCGCCCCGGGCCAATAAACGATTTTCCGGATCGCGATCCAGCAGTTCCGGTGATACGACACTGCTTTGGCGATAGGTTTGGCTGGTAACGATCAGCCTCAATAAATGTTGAAGATCCCAATGATGCTCGACAAGCTCACAAGCTAGCCAATCGAGTAACTCCGGATGTGTCGGAAGTTCTCCTTGCAAACCAAAATCTTCGGGGGTGCGAACCAAACCCGCACCAAAGCACAGTTGCCAGAGTTGGTTCACGACGACGCGCGCTGTCAGCGGATTTTCAGGCGACATCAGCCAGCGAGCTAAATCTAGCCGAGTTTGGGTTTTTTCGGCCGGCCAAGGAAGAATGGCTGCGGGAACGGACCGAGAAACTGCGGCGCCATGTTGGTCCCAAACGCCTCGCTCGAGTACATGCGTTGGCCGCGGCTCATCACGCTCCTTAAGCACCATAACGTTGAGCTCTCCGGCAGATTGCTTGACTGTTTTAAGCTGTTCTTCCGCTCGATCTAACGAAGCCTTTGCCTCCTGGTAAAGGGCATGGTCTGTAAGAAACTGCTGAAATAATCGTTCTCGAATTTTCGCATTCACTTCTGCCGGCGCTTTCGGATTTTCAGTAGCTAATTCTTCGAGCGGCATCGTTTGCAGCGACCGCACGGCGGCTCCGGGTTGATCGGTCTGTGAAACACGGAATCGCCCAATGTTGGCATCGCCACGTGTCGACCGATGCAGCATCGTAAAGACAAGTTGCTCATCGGGATCAAGCTGCAAAGGAGCCGCTAGCGCAAAGACGGCAACATGAGGTTTCGCTGCGTCGGCTGGCGCGATCGCCCAACCATTGCGAGGATCGTCGTCCAGTGTGTCCTTGACCGGGCCATAATCATCGTCATCGGCATCTTTTTTCTTGGGGTCTTTCTCAGCATCAGCGATCGCTGACGCGATTTCGATGTCTCGCAGTTGCGATTTTCCTTGACGGCGGACTTGCAACTTGACATCGGTGAGGATGAACTCGCCACTTGCACCGCGAGTGAGTTTGCCGTCGGTATGAAAGTGATAAGGTAAAACTTCTAATCGCAAACCTGTGATTCGTGAGGTGGGAGGTGATGCCGTCAG
This sequence comes from uncultured Pirellulales bacterium, assembly GCA_964538425.1. Taxonomy (GTDB): domain Bacteria; phylum Planctomycetota; class Planctomycetia; order Pirellulales; family JADZDJ01; genus JADZDJ01. The sequence goes on from CAZIGP010000173.1 coordinate 4,248, forward strand.
TCGGTAATCGTCTTGCTGAGGATTTGGGCCGCTGGTCTGAATTGTGCCATCCGACTCCTGCTTGAGTACTGTTCCTTCCACGCTTTCCAGCGCAGTCAGTTGAAGAGGCCGCCAAGGTTCAAAACCTTCTCGTACCAAGTCGATTTGCAGGGCAAGCCAGGGCTCGAATTCGATTTCTGCTTGCTTGCGGACAGCGGCTTCGAGCTTTTGCCGATCATCCACGACCCGCTGTGCTTCTTGGACCGCCCGTTCGACAAAAGAGGAGGTGTATTTCAGGTACGGCTTGGCTGCGCTGCCTGCTTTGCCATCCTCGTCAATGCTGTTAAAGAACGCAAACAAACTGTAGTAATCTTGATGGGAGATGGGATCGAATTTATGCGAATGGCACTGGCAGCAGCCCAGCGTTAAACCTAGCCAAACGGTGCCCGTGGTATTGACCCGATCAATCACGTAATCGATTCGCGATTCCTCGGGATCGCGCCCACCTTCGCCATTGGTCATGTGGTTGCGGTGGAAACAAGTCGCTAAGATTTGCTCAGGCGAAGCGCTCGGCAATAGGTCGCCAGCAAATTGCTCGATCGTAAATTGATCGAAGGGCTTGTTCTCGTTGAAAGCCTGCACGACCCAGTCGCGCCAGGGCCAGTTTTCTCGAGTCGAATCTGATTGAAAACCATCGGTGTCAGAATAGCGTGCGGCATCAAGCCACCACATCGCCATCCGCTCGCCATAATGCGGAGATTTCAAGAGCCGCTCGACAAGCTGCTCGTAAGCTGGCGGAGAATCGTCCGCCACAAAAGCCTCCACTTCCGAAAGCGTGGGAGGCAACCCGGCCAAATCCAACGAGACGCGGCGAATGAGCGTGTGCTTGGAAGCTTCCGCGGAAGGCTTCAGCTTTGCTGCCTGCAAGCGGCGCTGAACGAGTTCATCGATTGGATGCAGTTTGGGATCCGCCAATTGTGGACGCGCTGGTTTTTCGAAAGCCCAGTGCTTCCCCCAGGGTGCGCCCGCGGCAATCCACGTTCGTAGCGTTTCGATCTCGCTGTCGCTCAGGGACTTGCGATGTGAGTCGGGCGGAGGCATGCGCGTCTCGGCATCGCTACTAGTGACTCGTTTGAGTAATTCGCTGTCATCGGGTTTTCCCGGAACGATCGCAGCATAGCCGCCGCGATCGGCAATTGCTTCCTCACGCACATCCAATCGCAAATCTGCCTCTCGGTGTGAGGCATCAGGACCGTGACAATGAAAACACCGGTCTGAAAGCAGGGGTAGTACGTCCCAGCTAAAACGCACTTCGTCGGACTTGGCGATGCTTGTGCAACCAAGACAGACGATCAAAGCCCAAAACCATCGATCCGTAAAGAGTCGGCACAGCATATATTTAATTGGGCGATTGCAGGAATTATGCCACCCGCTATTCCGACGAAGATTCGTTTGGCTGGCAAAATCCGATGCCATCCCAATTCAGTAAATGTAGAATTGTTCTTCTGGTACAGTATATCCACCGAGGCACCAATAAGTCTCGAACGAGATTTCTCTATTTTGGTACGTTTTGACCATGGGTAATTCGTCCAGCAACAAGTTTCAAAGCGATTTTTTCCACCGACATCCTTTAGCGGAATCGGTGATTCGACTTTTCGATTCATTGCCGCAAACATATTTCTATGCGAAAGATCGGCAAAGCCGGTTCGTCAAGGTCAATCAGTTATTTCTCGAGAATCATGGCTTGAGCGATGAATCGGAAGCATTAGGTAAAACCGACCGAGATTTTCATCCGCCGATAATGGCAGAAGCCTACATTGCTGAAGACCGGCGTGTGATGTCGAGTCGTCGACCGTATTCGGGCCAGGTATGGCTAGTGCTTCATCGTCGTCGTTTTCCTCGTTGGTACGTTTCGACAAAGACCCCGTTGTTCAATCTGGCCGGCGAAGTCATCGGCATCGCTGGCGCGATGTATCGCATTCAACAGCAAGATGAATTGTCGCGACATTTTCAAGAGTTACTGCCCGTGGTTCAGTATATCGACGAGCATTTTTCCAGCTCTATCTCGATGGCCAAGTTGGCCAAGTTGGCCGGAATTTCTTCAACCCATTTCAACCGACGTTTTCAGCAGCTACTACGATTGACGCCCATGCAGTATTTACGCAATGTTCGCACTCAGGCCGCACAAAGATTACTAACGACTTCGTCGAAAAGCCTTATCGAAATTGCTGAAGAAGTCGGTTACACCGACCAAAGCCACCTCACCAAACGCTTTCGAGAAACGACAGGCATGACTCCAGCCGCCTATCGAAAGCGATTCGTTAAGCCCGTCTCCTAGTTCTATGAATTAATTCTCTGTCGCATTAGTTCGCATCCACCGCGTTCTACTCTTTTGCCGGCGTCGTTGCGAATAAGCCTTCAGCTTATTCCATAGGTGTCCGTCTATTCAGGGAGCGACGCACAGAGACAAGTATTGCTATAATGCCGACCTCCCTCCATTCCGTCACTCCTATCAGGGCCCCGCCATGAGACAACCTCTGCTCTCTGCTTTTCTATTGTTCGTTTGGTCGCTAGTTGTTTATGCCGAAGAGGTCAAACAAGGCGTAGGACCTGCAATGTCTGTATCTGCACAGAAATTTCTAGAATCTCTCGACGCCGAACAACGAACCAAAGCTACCATGAAGTTTGACGACCCTGCGCGGCTCGAATGGCATAATATTCCTAAGCCCCATCGCAAAGGCTTACAGCTTAGAGAAATGAGTTCCGAGCAACGCAGCCTTTGCCACACATTGCTCCAATCTGCACTTAGCGAAGTCGGTTATCAAAAAGGGGTGAATATCATCGCCTTGGAAAATAATATACGTGAAGGAGAAAAAAATCTGAAGAACGGGCCACTCCGGGATCCCGATCGATATTTCCTGACCATTTTTGGAACACCCGACAACAAAGGAACCTGGGGTTGGAGTTTGGAAGGCCACCATTTTTCTCTCAACTTTGTAATTCGCGATGGCCAAGTCGTGAGTGACACGCCAAGTTTTTGGGGAGCCAATCCTGCAACGGTGAAAAACTTTGTTCCAGGAGGGCCACAAATCGGCACAAGGACTCTGGCTCAAGAAGAACAACTGGCATTTAACTTGGTGAACTCATTGGATGATTCGCAACGCAAGATTGCAACTATCGCCGATCAGCCGCCCAAGGATTATCGAGCCGCTGGCCAGCCACAGCCGCCGCAAACTGCCCCCGAGGGATTGGCTGCTGCCAAGATGACTGAATTGCAGCAGAAGATTTTGCTGTCGCTGCTTGAATCGTACTGCGGAAATTTGGCGGCACCGTTAGCCACTGCTCGTCTGGATGAAATCAAAAAGCATGGACTTGATCAAGTCTACTTTGCTTGGTCTGGCTCCACGAAACCTGGTGTTGGGCATGCCTACCGCGTGCAAGGGCCAACGTTTGTCCTTGAGCTTGTTAATATCCAAAGCGACCCGGATGGAAACCCTGCCAATCACATTCACTCAGTCTGGCGAAACA
>CAZIGP010000174.1:0-7752 GCA_964538425.1 uncultured Pirellulales bacterium
CATTCAACAAAAAACCCCAGAGCCTTTATCAGGCCTGGGGTTTGTCTTGTGTTTAGCAAGTGTGTAAAAACCCTACGGCCTGCTTGGAGCAAGCAATAACAAGCTCAACAAGGAAAGCTGTAGGTTGGTCATTTTGGCGTAATTATTTCGATTTTTAGCAAACTAAGCTGCTGCCTTAAATCGGCAGATCACCTGTCAAAACTTTAGACGACGATGGCGGCTTGGTCAAGTGAAAAATCGTAGGTACCAGATGCTGGATACGAGGTGCTAGATGCTAGATATGGGTGGAATCGAACATCTAGATCTAGGATCCAGCGAGTATTTAACCCAATGAGATTCATGGACGTTATTAATTTGCAAGAAACGGTTCCGTTTACTACGAAAGACGGTTCTGAGATTCGCGAGTTGTTGGCTCATCGCAATTCGTGTATTCGGCTACAAAGTTTGGCGGAAGCGCGGCTGCCGCCGGGGGCTTCGACCACGGCGCATTACCATCGCAAGACGGAGGAAATTTATTACATCCTTAACGGCGGCGGACAAATGACGATTGGCAGCGACCAGCGCCAAGTCGGCCCTGGCGACGCCATTGCCATTCCGCCGGGCGAAGTTCACCAGATTATCAACAATGGCGATGTATCGTTGGTGTTTTTGTGTTGCTGTACGCCAGCGTACGAGCATGAAGATACGGTGCTGGTGTAGGGCAGAAGAAAGTGAGAATGGGCAGGGAGAAAGAGAACAATCGCCACTAGCCATTTTAGGTCGTCAGCCGGTATCATCGGCGGCATGGCGAATGCATCAGAAAATGGTAATTCGGTTGAACAACTCACAGGCACCCGTGCGTTGATCGTAGATAACGAGGCGGCTCATGCACAGACGGTGGCTGAGAGTTTAGAACGCATTGGTTTTAAGTGCGCGGTGGCTACTTCGGGCACGCAAGGCGCTCAGATGGTGGTGAATGATACATTTGATGTTGTCATCACCGATTTGAAGATGCCCGATCTCGACGGGCTGGAGCTTCTGAAACGTACCAAGCAAGTGCTCCCGGAGGCGGAAGTAATTCTTGTGACCGGTCATGCCACGGTTCCTTCCGCCGTGCAAGCCATGCAGCATGGAGCGTTCAATTATTTGCAGAAGCCGCTCGATTTGGCGCAGTTGCGAGTCGTTGCGGAGAAAGCGGCCGAAGCCGCTCGATTGCGGCAAGCAAATGTAGAACTAAACCGCCGGCTGGATGAGAAGTTTGGCTTTGAAGGCGTAGTGGGTTCTAGCCCACAAATGAATGCGGTTATTGAAAGACTGCGGCGCATTGCTCCGACGGATGCCAGTGTGCTCATTACTGGCGAGACTGGCACGGGCAAAGAATTGGTCGCTCAGGCTATTCATCAAAACAGCCCTCGGAAGCATAAGCCGTTTGTGGCGTTGAACTGCGCCGCGCTGAGTGAAAACATTCTGGAGAGCGAACTTTTTGGCCACGTGAAAGGGGCTTTTACCGACGCCTCGACGGATCGCGTCGGCAAATTCGAATATGCGCACGGGGGCACGTTGTTTCTGGACGAAGTGGGTGACATGCCGCTGGCGACGCAAATCAAGCTGCTGCGGGTGCTGGAGAACAGTGAAATCACCCGCGTGGGGAGCAATACGCCGATCAAAGTCAACGTGCGAATTCTTTCGGCTACGAATCGTAACTTAGATGAAGTGATTGCCGCTGGTGCGTTTCGTAGCGATTTATATCATCGGCTGAAAGTTGTCACGATTGCTCTGCCGCGATTGATCGATCGTTCTCAAGATATTCCGCTGTTGATTGAACATTTCATCCGCCAATTTTCGAAGCGGCATCACAAGCAAATTAAAAGCATGTCGCCGGCTGCGCGGCTGAAACTAATGGCTTATCGCTGGCCGGGCAACGTGCGCGAGTTGCGAAACACGATCGAAAGCATGGTTGTGGTTGATTTCGATGGTGTGCTCGATGTGGATGATCTGCCGATGGAATTCGTCGACACGCCCCCTGTTGCTCCTGCAGTAGATGGCCAGGGGGCAACATCGAGCAGCCTTGGGTCACTCGTCGGTCAGCCGCTTACGGAAGTAGAAAAAATTTGTATCGCGGAGACTTTAAAGCTCACCGGCGGTAATCGGGAACAAGCGGCACAGATTCTGGGAATTGGAGAGCGGACGTTATATCGGAAGATTAAAGAGTATGAATTGTGATCTTCTGGATGTATTAAAACCGCAGAGCACGGAGAATGGAAGTTGGTGATAGGTATCTAGGAAACACAGATGAACACGGATGAAATTAGATGAACCCAGATAGAATTACTTAGGAATGGGTCATGCACTATCTTTCATATTCTGTGTTCATCTAATTTCATCGGTGTCTATCTGTGGTTTATAAGATGAGGCTATTGAATAGTTTTCGTTTTTTCTTTGTGGCTTTGTGACTAAATTGAGTTTCATGCCTGTTATTCGTCAATTATCGCCGAGTGTTGTGAATAAGATTGCTGCCGGCGAGGTGATTGAGCGGCCGGCGAGTGTAGTCAAGGAATTGTTGGAAAATGCTGTTGATGCGGGTGCGACGCGGGTGGATGTTACGGTTGTCGGTGGTGGCAGTGAATTGGTGCGGGTTGTCGATAATGGTTGTGGCATGTCGGCCGACCAGTTGCCGCTGGCGGTTGCGGCTCATGCGACGAGTAAAATTCAAGACGCCGACGATTTGTTTCGGGTGGGTACACTAGGGTTTCGTGGGGAAGCGCTGGCTTCAATTGCTGAGGTGAGCAAATTTATTTTGCGAAGCCGGCCGACTGATGCCGACGCAGGCGCCGAAATTGTTGTTGTGGGAGGTCGTGCCGAACCGGTCGAACCGTGCGGGTGTCCTGTGGGCACGGCGATCGAAGTTCATAACCTGTTTTTCAATACGCCGGTGCGAAGAAAATTTTTACGCACGGCCCAAACCGAAATGGGGCATGCCGGCGAGGCGATGACCCGTGTGGCGCTGGCTTATCCTCACGTGCATTTCACACTGCGGCAACAAGAGAAAATCGTATACGATCTGCCGCCGACAGACGATTGGCCACGTCGTATTGCGGCGTTTTTCGGGGATGAATTAGGCGACGCGCTTATTCCCGTAGAAAGCCAAGACGGGCCGGTGAAACTGGTCGGTTATGCAGCCCATCCGAATCACACGCGCAGTCATCCGCGGATGCAGTACGTGTTTCTCAATGGCCGGGCGATTCGCGATCGCGCGTTGCAACATGCGCTTAGCGAAGCTTACCGCGGTTTAGTGCTTACGGGGCGTTATCCGATTGCATTTCTGCGGATCGAAATGCCGCCGGATGCGGTTGATGTCAACGTGCATCCGACAAAACTTGAAGTTCGCTTTCAAGATTCCGGCCGAATTTATAGTCAGTTGCTTAGTACGTTGCGGACCAAGTTTTTAACGGCAGATTTAACGGCAAAATTACAGCCGAACCATACGCCGACGGGATTCAGCGATCCCAATTTGGCGATAGACGAGCAACATGCCGCTCGCAAACGAGAAGAATTAGTTGCTTGGGCAAAGGGAGAGCTTGCGGGACAGGCGGTGACATCATTGCCGATGTCTTCAGGTGAACAGCAGACAGTGTCACCAAGTCAACCGCGGTCAGTTGCTCCCACTTTTCCAGAATTTCAGGAACCTTGGCCGCAGCGAAAACCATTGGAAATTGTGCGCATCGATCGGCCGATGCCAGTGCGCGAAAGTTCGACCGTGAAAATCCGGAATGTATCCGGGATTCCGTCGATTGACGATGCTTTGCAGGAGGAAAAATCTTTTCAGGCACAGCCGGCCGACACGGCTGGGTTGGGTGCCGCTACGGTTGGGGTATCGCGCAGTGCGATGCAGGTTCACAACCGTTACTTAGTGGCGGAGAGTGAAGAAGGTTTGGTAGTGATTGATCAGCATGCGTTGCATGAGCGCGTGTTGTACGAGCAGCTTCGAGAACGCGTGCTGACCGGTTCGTTGGAAAGCCAGCGATTGCTCGTGCCTGAAGCAGTGGATCTTAGTCCGTCGGAGGCAGCGGCGGCACTGACCAATGCAGAACTGCTTGGTCAGCTTGGGGTCGAAGTTTCGGCTTTTGGCGGCGATACGATATTAGTCACCTCCTACCCCGCGATGCTTGCAAACTTCCGCCCGGCCGAGGTGTTACAAGACCTGGTGGCCAAACTGGTTGCGGGGGGGAAAACGCCAGAACGCCGTGATTTGCTCGACGAACTTTTGCACATGATTGCCTGCAAAGCCGCGATTAAAGCCGGAGATCGCCTTTCTGCGGAAGAAGTTTCCGCCCTCGTCGAAATGCGCCATTTGGCACAGGATAGCCATCATTGCCCTCATGGGCGGCCTACAATTTTGACCTTTTCGCGTGAAGAGTTGGATCGGCAGTTTATGCGAACATGACAAAAAAGGGCGAGGATTGAGGGGCGCAAGGCGAGGGAGCCGCTTCGGAGCAGGGCATTTTCAAAGTATAATTTTTCGGGTGTCTTAGACGTTTGCTTTATTTTATCTCCTGGCCTTTCGCTTCTCGTTCTTAACTCTTCACTTGCATGATTTGCGTTTCTATCGGTCGTGGTCGACATCGTCACATGATTGCAGAGCACCGGCACTTGGTTTCCCAAGGGGCGAAACTTGTCGAACTGCGGCTCGACTACATTAACGGCGACGTGAACTTGAAGCGATTGCTCGGCGATCGTCCTTGCCCCACGATTATTACCATTCGCCGCGAGATGGATGGCGGTAAATGGCGCGGCACCGAAGAGCAGCGGCAAATGCTGATGCGAGCGGCGATTGTGGATGGCGTCGATTACGTTGATCTCGAAGAAGATGCCGCCAAAGTAATTCGTCGCTACGGCAAAACAAAACGTATCATTAGCCATCATGATTTTCGCCAAACGCCAGACGACTTGGCAGCAATTCATTCTCGGTTGGCGGCACTTGATCCTGATATCGTAAAAATTACCACGATGGCCAATAGCCCGCATGACAATTTGCGGATGATGCGCCTTGTGCAATCGGCCAAAGTACCTACGGTCGGGATGTGCATGGGGGATCTCGGCACGCCGTCGCGAATTTTGTGCGGCCGGTTTGGTTCGCCGTTTACTTATGCGTCGTTTCATCATGAGCGGCTGCTTGCGCCGGGGCAGTTGAGCTACCAGCAGATGTCGCAAATTTATCATTACGATTCGATCAATGCCGAGACGGCCGTGTATGGCGTGATTGCCGATCCCATCGGCCATAGTTTGAGCCCACTCATTCACAACGCTGCGATTCGTCAATTGGGGTTGAATGCCGTTTACGTGCCATTCCGGGTGCCGGCTGAATATCTCGACCAGTTTTTGACCGACGCGAAAGAATGGGGCATTCGTGGTTTGAGCGTTACGATTCCACATAAAGAAGCGGTATTGAAACGTTTGACCAAATGTGACCCGGGAGTGAATGGCATCGGTGCGGCCAATACCTTACGGTGGGAAGGAGAGGATTTGCTCGGATTCAACACCGATTACCGTGCTGCCATCGACAGCTTGGAACACGCGATGCAGCCGCCGCAATTCGATCGTGGCGGAATTCAAGGAAAAAGTTCGCTAGTGCTTGGTGCTGGCGGGGCAGCCCGGGCATTGGCTTATGGATTGTCTAAACACGGTGCGAATGTTGTCGTCACTGGGCGTACGCCAAAGCGTGCGATGGCGCTAGCGCAAGCGGTAGGGGGCGAGTTTATCGACTGGGACAATCGCCACGGCATTTCACCCGATATTGTGGTGAATTGCACGCCGGTGGGCATGCATCCGAACGTCGATGAAACGCCGTACGATAAGCGCCACATGCGGCCTGACACGATTGTGTTCGATACGGTTTACAATCCCGAAAACACGCTGCTCGTAAAAGATGCTCGCACAGCAGGTGCAATTGTTGTGACGGGCGTCGAAATGTTTGTTCGGCAAGCGGCGTTGCAATTCAAGCTGCTAACGGGCAAAGATGCCCCAGCGAATTTGATGCGTGAAACACTCAAGCGCGCGATTGGTCCGGCGAAAATGTAAAGCATTGTGTCTTGGTATCTGAAGACCTTGGTATCGGACAACAAGTAATCAACAACTGAGACCAGGCACGCAAGCACCCAGCACTTAACACCTCCATTTCCATGTTTATTGCCCTGATTGGTTATCGTGGATCTGGCAAGACAAATGTTGCGCCGCTGTTGGCCAAGGGGCTGGGTTGGGATTGGATCGATGCCGATGATATGATCGAATCGAACGCAGGTAGGAGCATTGCCGCAATTTTTGCCGACGAAGGAGAGCCCGCGTTTCGCGATTGGGAAAGTAAAGTGCTGAGCGAGTTGGTGAATCGAGACAAAATCGTGTTGGCTTTAGGAGGCGGTGTAGTGTTGCGACCAGAAAATCGTGAGAAGCTATGCGATGGTCGCGGTGCAACCGTTTGGCTGAGAGCTCCTGCGACTACGCTTTTCAATCGCATTTCTGCCGATATTTCGACGGAGGCTCGTCGCCCTAAGCTGACAGCCGCAGGTGGCTTGGCAGAGATTCAGTTGCTGCTGGAACAGCGAGAACCTTTTTACCAACAATGCGCCGATTTTGTCGTTGATACGGAAACCAAAACTCCGGAAGACGTGGCGAAGGAAATTTGGCAGTGGTGGAGAAATCGGGAAATGAAGGAGTGATGGTACTTGAGATTCTACCTGCGTTCAGACTTGTTCTTCTTCTCCTGGTTTGCTGTTCATTTCTGGCCATGCCATGTTACACTTGAGGGACACCTTTTACGCCTTGCAGATGACAAAATCCGCTGAACTGCCGCCGCTTGATAAAATTCGCCAGCGATTGCGCGAACTTGGCTTGCGTTGCACCCCGGCTCGATTATGGGTGATGCAGCATCTAATCGAGGCGACGAGTCCGCTGACCCATGCTCAGGTAGCTGATTCATTGGAATCACGCGGTTTCGACCGGGCCACCATTTATCGCAATCTGATGGAGTTGACCGAGGTAGGCTTGGTTTCGCGCATCGAACTAGGGGATCATGTTTGGCGATTCGAGGTGCGTCGTTCAGGTAGCGATAAGGATTTAGATCATCCGCATTTTGTGTGCGTTCAATGCGGCGAAGTGGCTTGCCTGCCTAGCGTGAGTGTAAACGTCAAGCCGGCGCCGGGTACAAAGCAATTGCGCATCGGAGAGATCACGGAAGTGCTGCTGAAGGGGCGTTGCGGACAGTGTTCGTAGTAGGAAAGAAGGAAGAGAGCAGCAGACTTGCTACATCAACGGCTTTCTTTTCCATTCTCGGATCTGTTCGAAGCACACACTTCTACTACAAAGCATTAACTTCACGCAGGGTCGGCAACGGCTCGATTGAAATGCCGGTGTGAAATCTTACGGTGTTTCCACCCTCGGCCACAGCCATTCGAAGTGCCATCGCCGAGCGATCCAGGAGCATCGCTTCGTCGTCTCCCTTTTGAGCCTCGGCTACGCCGACGCTGAGGGTTAAGCAGATGCGAGTATGGGGTAACTGAATTGGGTTTTTCGCTACGTTGCGACGAATTCGATCACCGACGCCTGCTGCGTACACCAATTCCGTGGCGGGTAGCATGAGACCGAAAATATCCATGTCGTAGCGAGTGACCAGATCCATGTCTCGCACATCAGCGCGCACGAACTGCGAGTACGATCGCATAATCAGATCGGCGCCAATGTCATGATCCTCGACGAAGTCGTTGAGGTTGTCGATTTTTA
>CAZIGP010000175.1:0-7741 GCA_964538425.1 uncultured Pirellulales bacterium
GCGCAGAAGCAATCACTCGAAAGCGACCACCCACCCGGCAAATAAGCTCACGAGTCCAATCTGCATCGCAAGTACATTTAATGCCGCGTATATTGCGTTGCTTTGCAAGGCGCACGACGGTCTCGAGTTCAAGCTTTACTCCGGTTCGACCTGGGGCGTCGTACAAATAAAGTGGGTGCTTTGCTACCGCTGCGAGCGCGCTATAGTAATCGAACAATTCGCTTTGATTGAATTTGAGGAAATGCGGCGTAATAACTACGATTCCATCAATTGGAAAACGGTTCAGGCATTCGATCCGATCGCGAGTGCGAGCAAAACTTGTATCTCCTGCTCCCACAAATATCTCTGCTTTTCCCTGCGACAATTCAACACTTTTCTCGACTAAATCCAGGTAAGTTTTGTCCCTTAGTAATTGCATTAGCCCCATACTGCCTGCTAGCAAAATACCATTAATTCCATGCAACCACTGCTCTGCAAGATGCATTTCTAAACCGATTTCGTGCAAACATTCTTCATCGTCAAGTGGCGTCCCGAGGGCGCCGATAAACTGCAAGTGGTCCATTCACTAAATCCTGAATTAAAGACAATGGTGTCGTGTGCCATCAAGGCGACTACAAATGGGCTTTTACAGTGGCACCCATACCTTGGATAACTGCATTGATTTGCTTATTGTGATTTACTTAGCCTTACTTTGGAGATCAAAATCTTGTTGGATGCTGGAAACATCCAGAGGCACGGCGACGCTTAATTTTGACTCTGAGTTATAAATGGAAGGAATTCGATCGCTATAAACCGCTTTCCCTCGACTTAAATGGTGTGATGTTGATCCTGAGTTCGCATCAAGCGAACGTATTTCTATCCGGTATTTTCCGCCCCGTTTTGGACCACGGATAGCAGGTATATCAAAGCGACCTTCCATAACGCTGCCACCGACGGTAGGCCCTCCTGTATCTCGCTCTGGGATTAGTTCGATGTCTCCTGTCGCAAGGGCCTTACCATCGAGCGTAACTTGACCTGTTATCGAAGCAGTACTGCTTTCTCCGCATCCTGCGAGAACCACTAACCCACCAAAAATAGTGTGCCACACGATAACCCAATATCGAATATTTCGACGGGTTGGATTTTTGAACGGCAAATGGTTAGCAGTTTTCATTTGTTTAGAATCTTCTTTATCTCTATTGCGCTGTAAGTGCTTCTCCTCCGTCAATGCTGGCTAACGCCTGCCACACCTGTAGATCAATGCCATCGTTATAAAATGCCACAGATCCGTCTCCCCGCACAGCGTTTACACCTCCACGATGTCGGCTGCGCGCTGCAAAATCGATTGTGCTATGACACGCGCCATTCAATTTGCATGGCGCTTCTAACGTTGAAATGCAATAGCCGGACCCAACACCAGCCCAAATGCTATCGGCAATTGAAGTGTTAGGTGTGCGATGATGTGTGTACTGACATCCCCATGGATACCACCAAGTGCCTCGAATATCCCATTCCGTACCCTGATCTCCCAAGGCAATGCATTCGGAGAACCCAATCGTTTTTGACAGTCCATCGGTAACTTGCTTAAATTTTTTGGCGATATTTACATTGAACATCGCCTTTCGGGTCGCGGGGTTTTTACTTGGGTCATTATTGCAAAGGTCTCCAAGATTCGTTAAACCCGGTTCAACCATCGTTCCATCAGGGCTAAAGCAAGCTACATAATTTGAGTGTGCTTGGTCTGAGATTGCTTTACTAGGAGGCGGATTATCTGAAGGGCAGATGTATTCCGAAAAAATTGTCTGAAAGATCGGTCGGTTTGCAGTATTGCCAGAGTATCCAGCTTCAAAACTGTATCTTGCATAGGTAGTTCCCATCTCCATATAGGGCATAAGCCTAGGCGCCCAGGTATTAAAAGGTCCACTGTTTGCTCCAGGCGGCTGTGTATATCCTTCTGGGAGCTTCTTTAATGCTGAAACATGATTGTGCAATGCTAAACCGATTTGTTTGAGATTATTCGTACATTGTGCTCTTCGCGCGGCTTCGCGCGCTGCTTGAACTGCCGGCAACAATAGGGCAATCAAAATCCCAATAATAGCGATAACGACTAACAGCTCTACTAATGTAAAACCAAAACTCAGAACGCTTTGAATCGCTCGTTTTCTCACGTTACCCGCATACGATTCTTTCAAATCCTGATCTTGCGAATCAGAAGCAATGGCAAAAAAAGTGTGCATATAATGCCCAACCTTTTAGGCAATGAGAAATAGTGGCACGACTCAACTCAACAACAATCTGCCCAAAATAAAATACCTGAATGTTACGCCCCGGCTAAAAGGTTCATTTAACACTCATACCTTAAAGCCAGAGCGTAACACTCTAATTTAACTACATGCGACAGGTACGCCGATGCCTTCGCCAGACAGCCACAGTTATCATTGATAATGTGGAACCAATAAATACTAATGTTGAAGGCTCTGGTACTGAAGATACGTGGATATTATCAAATCCTGTAACACCATTTTGCGTAATAATGTAGGGATACATTGTGTGACCACTATTGCTTGCATCTGCTGTAAATTCAAAAGAGTAAGAAGTCCAAGCACTTGGCAATCCTGACGTAAGCTCCAGTCCTCCTAGCAGGTTAAAGCTAGTATTATCGAACATCCGAACATACAAATACTGAGCAGGAAACTGGACGTTTGGTGAGGACGCAAGGAATGTAACGCGATAAGTCTGACCCTCTACCATTGTAAGCCCTGTATTGGGCTGCTCAATCCGGCCGAATGGAACAAAATTCCATGCACTACCGTCTGGCGATCCAGTGTCCCTTTCACCAGGAACTGGGCTTGGGTTAGCGATCCAATTGTCTGGAAGCCCTCCAGTGAAATTGGTGAAGTCCCCATTGATAATGTCAGCTTTTGCAGCACCAGCCCAACAAGCAATCACAAGTCCTACTAAAAATACCGTTGCCTTCATAAGATGTCTCCCGTTATCTGACCCTATATGGTCGATAAAATTAATTTGCCCAATAGGACAAATTAACCGAACACGTCCCAGGACGGACCGACCGTCCAGAATGTAATGCCATCGCCTCTTTTCGAGTTCCTGACTTTACTACCAACCTTACTTAAGTCTTCAAAAGTGCAATTTGCTAATTCGAACTAATTTCAATCGCAGTCCAATCAAATAGTTAGACAAAAGCCCGAAGTCACTGGCTATTAACGCTTTAATAATCGATCGCGACGATGAAACCCTAACAATGCCTGCCAAGCGGTGTGTATGTGCTCGGCCATGGAGTTCCGTGCTTCTTCAGAGTTGCCGTGCTTGATGGCTTCAAAAATCTGGCGATGCCCGGACGCGGCCTGCTGGAATTTCTGTAGTGGCTCAAATGCAACGCGCTGACCGAAGATTTTGGACATCGTGCGCAATCGATGCACGAATTCCGCGGCACGACGGTTGCCAGAGGCAAGCATAATCGTGTCATGAAATCGCGCATCCATCGTGCTCCACTGGACCAGCAAAGCAGGGTCCCGCTTCAACCTGTCTGATTGCTCTAATTGAGTAATCAGACGAGCAGCCTCATCAATGCACTTGCTTAGCTCGGCAAGTTCCGCTTCATGAATCGACTGTGCCGCCTTGGCGGCCGCATGCGATTCATTTATTTCGCGAAGTTCATAGATTTCGAGCAACTCCTCGTAGCTGGCGGCCGGAACAAAACTACCGACGCCTGAGCGATGCTCGACAAAACCTTCGCTTTGTAGTTGACTTACAGCTTCTCGAACCGGAATTACACTAATTCCAATTTCAGAAGCCAAAGCGCGACTTGACAACCGCGTACCTGGAGTGAACTGCCCCTCCACCAGCTTACGGTAAACATGATCATAAGCACGCTCTTTTAAACTTGCAGACACAATTGCACTCCTAAGAATTGGCAATGTGATATATCGCTGAAATATCCTTGAGAGATCATCCTATAATGCTCTGTCTGATTTGTCAATAAATTTGGATGGGATTTTTAATATATTTGTTTTTAAGCAAAAAACTCAATAAAAATCGACTCTTGTCTTGATGAAAGCTGTGAATAAAAGCCGGTTGACCATCTGGGGAGGTTGCTAATGCTACCGATTCGGAAATACTATGGAGACTGTATTGATATTTCATTCGTATAACGAATATCCGGTGTCTTTCTTAACCGACCGTTTCGGAGGCTGTTCGAGACTGGGCTCTCGCTGACCATCGAGCAACTAACACAGGCATACGAAGCCGCGTGGACGAACGCCAAATCACGCGACGTTGGACATCAATAGCGATTGCTTTGTCTGTCCATCACGGCACCATCCGTCGCAAAACGCACATGCGGTTGCACTGGCAATGGTTCCGATCGCTGCGTCGCAGCATCGAAGAAACTCGCATAACGCTGTTTCGTCGATTTGAGGCCGGACACGATCAAGCTGCTGTCGCTGCACAGGTTGATCACACGGCAACCCTTGTCCATCATCATTTCCGCATGCTCCGGACCGACGCAGCCGCCTCCCCAATGCTTGCCGACCCGGCGGCAGGCAGCAGCCACTTTGTCGATGGCCTCCAGACAGCTCGGGTGAAAGAATTCACCCGGCACGCCTAAACTTTGACTCAAGTCGGATGGGCCGATGAACAGCAGATCCACTCCATCAATCGCCGCGATCGCTTCGCATTCCTCGACGGCTCCAAGTGTTTCGATCTGGATGGCCAGGAACGATTCGCGGTTTGACTTTTCACAGAACTCCGCGGTGTCCAGCGCCGTAAAACGCCCATCCCATCCGCTGCGATTCATGCCACGGCTGCCACGCGGGTGAAACTTGGTCCATTGCACGATCTGCTCGGCCTGCTGTGCGGACTGAATCTGCGCGACCAAGATACCGCCGGCACCGGCTTCCAAACACCGCGTGACCGTGGCGTAATCGGTGGGTGGAATACGAGCAAGACAATCCAATCCCACGCTGCGCGCGGCCAACGTGGCCACTTCCAGCGTCTCCATCGAAAACCCTGTATGCTCAAGATCAAACCAAACGCCGTGAAATCCGCGTTGCATCCCAATCATCTGGATCAGCGTATGGTTCATGATGCGTCCTATTGCCGCCAAGATGACCAGTTGGTCGCGACTGAGACGCTCTTTGATGGTGCGGTTGGAATTCATTAGATTAAAAGTCCTTGTTGATAAAGATTTGGCTCTTGCAGGTACATTGCGCGCATGGCCCACGGCTACCAATCGATGCGCAGCTTCGCCCAGCGAATGCCGATTTTTTCATTCATCCGACACCAGTACGTAGCCAGAATCGTTCCGTCCTGCAGCCGAATTGCGGCCGGCAAGCCGAATTGAAACGTTTCAAAGTTATCCAGACCGGTTCGATCCTGGCTTGAACTACCTTGCATCTTCGCAGCGTCGTACAGCAACGCCTCGTAGTGGACCGTCCACGCTTCCTCCGTGAACGTGACAAGGTTCATGACGATGCCTTGATGACCATACCGACGGTTGTAGAGCACCAGCAAGCGATCACCGCCCAGCGGCAGGGGCGTGAGCGTCTGTCCGTTGATGCCGGTCGAGCGAATGGGCCCCCACGTCGTGCCGCCGTCGTTTGAAATGGTGAAGCTGTTAGGACGGTCGAGTACTTCGCCGAGTGTGACCGTCCACGCGGTGGCCAAGACACGATCAGGGACAATCGCTGCTAGCTTCTGTTCAAAGTACCCATGCTTTTTTTCAGGGTCTTCGAACACGATGCTGTGTGCGGGCCAATGCTTACCGCCATCATCCGAAATGGCAACTAGCACTTGTTCGCCCAAGCGATCTCTCGACGGCAAAGTTGCAGCAGGTGCCAGCAGCCTGCCCGACGAAAGCGGCAACACGCCGTGTGACACTTCCAACGGCCAATCGACGGACATCGGCACTTGTTGCGCGGCCGACCAGCTTCGGCCACCATCATCGGATGTACAAAACACCGCGTCGCGTCGACAACCGTCGCCAAATTTTCCACCAATCTCTCGAAATAACCGTGCTCCATACGCGTAGATGGTTCTCCCGTCGGCGGACAACGTCAACCGAAGCGCATTAGACGATCGAGGGTTTTCGGTTGGCGAGAGAATTGTTCCCTCGACACGCCACGTTTGACCTCCGTCGGCTGAACGGGCCCACTCGGTGCCTCCGTGCATATTGGGCCCCCCGCCCACGCTGTACGAGCATAGGATGTCGCCGCAGGGAAGCTGGACCGGCTGCGCGTAACACGAGTCTCGGTCATCGATTAGACCGCTGCCGAGTATGTTGACCGATGGCATGAAGACCTCAAATTGACGTTGGTTTGCAGCTGAAAGAGGCTGTCTTGAAGTGGCATGTCGCGCCCTGCGGCGGAAAACGGGCCTGAGCAGGAGCAAAATTCCCCGGAACGTCGCGCTCACTCACAATTGTCGTGTAGTTAGTGAATGCTCCGAACCGCCGAACCAATTCAAATAGCCTGACGAAACGATTTCGATATTCATCCACACACTGCCCATCTTGCTCTTGGGCCGCTTGTACGATCGATGTCGCCCAATGGGGCACCAGAGAGAACAGGCCATCCAAAGGATAGGCGATCACCTCGCACAGCAGTTGATGCATCACTTTGAGCGCAGAAGGAATCACTAGAAACTTACCGTTGACGCGGGGCATTAATTTGCGAATCCAGTCGACGCTGCAGGTGCATTGAATTCCGACGATGTTTGGATGACCACCGCGTACCGGGAGTAAACTCACTCTTCACCAATTTTTTATACGGCAAACATGACCATACGTACGCTCTTTTAAACTTGCGGGCACAACCGCAACCCTAAGAATCGGCAATGCGATATACCACTGGAATATCTACGGGAGATCATCCTATAATGCCTTGTCCGATTTGTCAATAAATTTTGGATACGATTTCAATATTTCTATATTTAAAGCATAAACTCATGAAAATTGGCGCATTTGTTTTGATAAAATCTGTGAATAAAAGCCAGTAGTTACCCAGCAAGATTGCTAATACCACTGATTCGGAAATACTATCTAGACGACATTGGTATCGCATATGAATAACATATATTCGGCTTCGTCGTTCTCAGCCGACCGCTCTGAAAGGGCAAAACTTTTTACCGAACTACATAAAAGGTGAAGTACAGTGCCTCAAGAAGAGCATGCCGACATTTTGATTGTGGGGGGAGGCGTTGGCGGTTGCGCAGCTGCACTGGCAGCGAGCAGTGTTGGATATCGTTGCATAATGACCGAAGAAACAGACTGGATCGGAGGACAACTAACCTCACAAGCCGTTCCTCCCGACGAACACGGTTGGATTGAAAGATTTGGTTGCACAAGCACTTATCGCTGTTTCCGAGATAGGGTTCGCAACTACTATCTCGAGCACTACCCTCTTACGAATGCATCTCGATCGCAGCATTATTTTAATCCAGGTAGTGGCTGGGTATCTCCGTTATGCCACGAGCCTCGCATTGCATTGGCTGCGATTAATTCAATGCTGGCTCCCTACATTAGTAACGGCCGTTTAAAGCTCTTGATGAAACATCAGGCGATTTCTGCAGAGTCCGCAACCCGAGATCGAATCGCTGCAGTATCGTTTCGAGACCTAAATTCTGGACTGAATACAACGATTTCTGCTCGATACATTCTTGATGCGACGGAACTTGGTGAATTACTGCCACTATGCAATCTGGAATTTGTTACTGGAACAGAATCGCACCTTGAAACAGGTGAACC
>CAZIGP010000176.1:0-7728 GCA_964538425.1 uncultured Pirellulales bacterium
AACGCAGCGAAGTTAAACTGTCCGACTGTTGGAACCTCACCAGCCTCTACAAGTCCGACGCCACCTGGGAAAAAGCCTTTAAGCAGTGGGAAGCCGACATCCCCGGCTACGAAAAATTCGCCGGCAAACTGGCCGACAGCGCAAAATCCCTCGCTACCTGCCTCGAGTTCGATCTGCAAATGGACCGCGTTGGCGAGCGCCTCGGTAACTACGCCTATCTGAAAGTTGCCGAAGACACCACCAATAGCACCTATCAGCGGATGATCGGCCGCTACCGCAACGTCGCCAGCCGCGCGGGGCAACTCGCCAGCTACATTCGGCCCGAAATCATGGCCATTCCCGCGGTCAAAATAAAAAAATTCCTTGCCGCGAAAGAATTGCAGCCTCATCGCATCTCGCTCGAGCGCCTCTTGCGCTACAAGCCTCACACACTCGGCAAAGGCGAAGAAAAACTTTTGGCCATGCAAGCCGAAATGTCGGAAGCCTCGAATCAAATTTTTCGCCAACTTACCGATGCCGATCTGAAATTTGGCCTCGTGAAGAACGAAAAAGGAGAACAGGTCGAACTCAGCAACGCCACGTTTACCATGTTCTTGCATTCGCCAAAGCGAACAATTCGCAAAACCGCCTTCCACCAGTTTTACTCCCAGTATAAAGCCCACGAAAATTCGCTGGCCGCCACCCTTGCTGGTTCCATCCAGCGCGACGTTTATTACGCGAAGGCCCGCGGCTACAAAAGCGCTCTCTCAGCGGCCCTTTTTGCCGACAACGTGCCTGAAACCGTTTACGACAACCTTATCGACTCGGTCCACAAACATCTGCCCGCCCTCTACAAATACTTCGAGCTGCGCAAACGCAAAATGCGGCTCCCTGACATTCACCATTACGATACCTACGTGCCCATCCTCAGCGAGTTGGAAACACGGCACACATGGGACCAAGCCGTGAAAGCGGTTGTCACCTCCCTCGAACCACTCGGCAGCGAATACTGCGGCGTCCTCGAGCGCGGGCTAGCCAACGGCTGGTGCGATCGCTATCCGAACCAAGGCAAGCAAAGCGGTGCCTTCTCGTCCGGCACGTTCGACGGCGACCCGTACATTATGATGAACTACAAGCCCGAAGTGCTCGACGATGTCTTCACGCTCGCCCACGAAGCCGGTCACTCGATGCACAGCCACTATTCGGCCAAGCATCAGCCCTTTCAATATTACAACTACACCATCTTCGTCGCCGAAGTTGCCAGCACGTTCAACGAACAACTGCTGAGCAAACACCTGATGCAAAAAGCTCGCAGCGAAGCAGAAAAAGCTTTTCTCATCAACCGCGAAATCGACGCTATCCGCGGCACGATCATTCGGCAAACGATGTTCGCCGAATTCGAAAAAATCTCGCACCACCTCATCGAATCTGGCGAGCCACTCACGGTCGAACGCTTCAAAGAAGCCTACAACCGCTTACTCACGGTTTATTTCGGTCCCGATTTTGCCATCGACGACGAACTTGCGCTGGAGTGCTTCCGCATCCCGCACTTCTACCGTGCCTTTTACGTCTACAAATACGCCACCGGCCTCTCCGCCGCCATTGCCTTGTCACAGCGAGTCACCACTGGCGGCCGCGCCGAACTCACCGACTACCTCTCCTTCCTCAAAGGCGGCTGCTCCAAATTCCCCCTCGACCTCCTCCGCGACGCTGGCGTCGACATGGCAAAACCCGAACCCGTCAGCACTGCCTTAGCTCACTTTTCTCGCCTGGTAGACGAACTCGATAAACTACTGTAACGATGACTTTTCGACCGCTTTGGTGATCTTGCATCAGTGCCATTTCACTTTGCCGATCCTCATCCCCTGCTATCCTCATCTTCTCCTCTCTTCAGCAATCGCTTCGCAAACTTTTGATAAAGCATCGACACCCCCAGCAGCATCAAACCCAATACCGCCAGCGCCAGCACGCGCGGCAACCATCGCAGTGTCGATAAATCAATAAAGAACACTTTCAGCACAATCGGCCCGAATGCCGCCAAACCAAGGATGCGAAACAGTGGGTAGCGCAGTACGAAGCCAGCCGCCACGACCAGCGCTGCGTAAATTGCCCACACAATCGAATAAGTCGCTCCTTCCGCCATTCGCATGTCGGGGAAAGGCGGCTGCGGCAACGCGCGAGCTTGAACAAACCACGAATGAATCTCAAACGAGATCGCCGTCAGCAGCGTCAAATTGCCAAGAATTCCCAGTACCGGGTCGCACTCCGCCTCACGAGGAACAGTCAATGTTTCGCGACCAAGCAGTTTCCGTCGAAATCCCAGCGATTCTAAAAAGCCAACTCCTCCCTGGCCTTGAAATCGCCATCGATACAATCCACCAAACACAAAATACAACAGCGCCACCAGCAGCAATGAACCAACACGTGAATTGAAAATTAGTTGAAACGGTCCATCGATTTGAGAACCTTCATGAATCGCTCGACCGCCAACAAGTAAAATTCCAATGGTCGCCGCATACCAGCGCACTGCGGGGCTATTAAGTTTAAATCCCGCGGCCCAAACAATCGCGGCATCCAGCGTCCACAACACCAACACCAATCGGCCTTCCCACTGGCAAGTCAATCCAGCCATCATTGCCAGATTTGCAATTCCCAATAACAGACTGCCGTTAACTTCCCTTTCTCTCTCAGATAGTCCTGCATCGTTTCGAGTCAACTTGGGAATCAGCCAATAAAAACTGCCGGCAAGCAGCCCTAAAAGCGACGAGCATTCGACAGCTAAAAATACTCGGTTCCATCCATTGCTGGTAAGTTGTGATACTCCTGCACGAATACTAGAGGTAAGATTGGCGTAATCGACAAAAAATAGTCTCACACCAGCAATACAAAACGTCATTAACCCCGCGGCGCACAACAGTCGATCGCGCACCAATAAGCCCACGGCAGTAAATGCAATCGCCTCAATACTCCACGCCGGCCCAAGGTAAATGCCGTCGTCCATTTGCAACGGAGGAGCCAATAGCAACAGTCCCACGCCCAGCAAACTCAGCACAATCGGAATCTGTCGCAACCATTCATCGTGCTCTGCTTCGCGTCTTAGTATCCAGGGGATCAACCGATAAACCCCGCTGGCTAGTAGTCCCAATAATCCGGAAATCAAAAACAATAAAAATCGCAAGTCGATATTTGAATCGCCCACCATTCGCGGCGACGAAAAGAAGTCGAAACACACCAGTCTTCCTACGGCCAGCGTAAAGACCACGAGCGCACTCAAACACATTTGCCGATCGCGAAACCAAACCCCTACAGCCGTGAAAACCAAACACTCCAAGCACCACGTCATTCCCCACAGCGCGGCATCATCCAGTTGTAGCGGAATAGCAAGCGTCAAAAATACCGCGGCCAATGCCAAATGCACGCGTGGCATTCGGTCGGCATTCGTCACTCGTGCATAAGTCGTTGCGAACAGCACGCCGTGCAGCGCCGTCATTCCCCAACTCACCAGCGCCAATTGTTGTTCCGGCCGGTTGTGGAACAACAGCCACGTAAAACCAACGAAAAACAAGGAACAAATCGTTAGCGCCAAAAGATCGCTCGGCTTGCTCGTTTGTTTCCATACGACGGGTGGAATTGTACTTCCCACTAAGAAAATGAAGGAATGCAAAACCGCAAACCACTCCGTTCCCCAAACCATTTGCGAATTTGCAGCATCAAACTTCGAACTGCTAATCCACAAACCAAACATTGCCACCGTTGCCGCTATCGCCAGCGGCTTCACAAAGCTCCAAGCCTTCCACACCGCACAGGCCACGAGCGCCACATTCAAAAATGCCAGATACGTGAATAACCCAACATAATTCCCGCTATTGGTCGAGGTGAGAATCGGCGTCAAATATCCGCCCAGCGCACCTAGTAAAATCACCCCCGCGCTGTTCGCGCGCACCGCAACCACAATCGCCAGCACCGTAATTGCAGCCCCTTCAATAAATGCGGTCTGCTCATCCCACAGCGCATATAAACGAAGCGCTGCATATCCTGCGGCATACAGCGTAAAAATTCCTAAACCCAAAATCGCTTGGCCAGTTAGCGGCAACTTCCGCCGATGGAAAAAGTATCCAGCTAGCAGCAATCCAATTCCCAGCAAATGCATTCCTGTCACTTGAATCCAATCGGGAACTTCGAACGTGGCCCAAGCCCACTGTACGGCAAACCCAATGGCGAGCAGCAACGTAAATCCGCCTACCCACGTCATCCATTTTTCACCAATCAACTTTTCCCAATCGATTCCAGGTTCGCTCGCTGCGGCTTTCATGAATGAACCAATTGGCGGCGCTTGGGCCTGGGGAGTGGTTGAACGAACTGCCGCTGGGCCACCGATCACTTCAATCGGTACTTCACTGGCCACCGATTTCACGCCAATTTCCGGTGATCCCGCATCGACTTCTAAATCCGCCGGCAACATCGGCGGCATCGCCTGCGCTGGCTCGCGTATTTGTTCTTGTTGCGTATCAACTGCGCTCAGCACTTTCTCCAAATTACCAACGCGCTGGCTAAATTGCTGAATATCGCGATTCAATCGCAGCACCTCGCGATGCAGCCAATCAAACTCTTCACGAATCCAAGCAGGCAAAGCCATGGAAAAACATCCTTAGCCAGATAATCGAATTCCCCTCTCAAGTATGGGTTGCCACAAACCTCCTGTCCAGTTGCACGCAATAGAGCCCGGCCATGTCGGTCGAGGACCTGCTGCATCGGCCGAGAACTTATCCCGCCGATCAAAAGTATTTCGTGCCGGTCGAAAAAATATTGGATATCGCGAGAATCCAACTCAAATCACAGCGGCTTCAGCACTGCACGCGCTCGCCGCGGCGAGCCAGGACGCTTCGTAAATAGATGATCGTCCCCGCCACTCGCCTTTCCTGCCTGCTGCAACATCGATTTGCCCGTTTGCACAATGCCTGCCGTGGCGGGGTGTTTAATCTTGCGATCGGTGGTGACCATGTAGTACTTCACGCGCACGTTTGGCAAGCGTCCGACAAGCTCCACACCATACTGCTGTCCAATTTGATCCAGCACGATCGCCGGCATCGGAAACAGGCCGCCGCCATGCGTGCCAAATTCTTTCATCAGTGCGCTATCATCAAACTCGGCGACCACGCGTGGATTGAATGGCAAGCTGTCAAACCAGCGGTCGAGCAATCGCCGCATGTCCGAAACCGGCGTCGGCAAGAGCAGCGGCGCTTTTTCCAGCGAATGAGGAAATCGCCCGCGATACTTGGCCGCCAGTGCCGGTGCTGCGCAAATAACAATCTCGCATTCCCCTAGCGGATGACTGAATGTCCGCGCCGCCGTAGTAGAATAAATCGGCGTATCGCTCAAAATCGCATCAAAGCGATGTCGTGCCAGCCCCGAAACCAGCTCGCTCAAATCGTCTTCGTGGCAAATAAGCTGCACATCTTGCGGCAACCGCAACACAGGCTCCAGCAAGTGATAGGTAATCAACTTCGGCAGATACGTCGGAATGCCGACATGCAATCGCCCCGAGTTTTTTCCTGGCAAGCCGCGCAGTGTGCCCAGCAATTCGCGGCCGAGCGAAAACATTTCGTCCGCGTACTCGTAAACGGTGCGCCCCACTTCCGTCAGCACCAAGCTGCGCCCTGAGCGATCGAACAGACGATGGCCAAGCGATTTCTCCAGCTTGCGAATCTGCATGCTGATCGTCGGCTGGCTGATTTGCAGCCGCGCACACGCGCCGGCAATGCTCCCGTCGCGCGCCACCGTCCAAAAGTACAACAAATGCAAGTAATTCAGTTCTTGCAAATTTTCAAGCAATCGCGGCGTAGCGCGCGTCCGCGACGAGTTTCCATTCCGGTCAACACCGGGGTCGGCAGGCAGCATCAAAAACTCTCCGTCAATCGAGCCAGATTCCCTCACGGCAATATTACGATTTGGCGGCAACGCGCCCCGCCTTGGTCGAATCGACTTTGCCTCGACTCAGCGCGCACTGCAACCCCACCAGTACGCATTTCGTCGGCAATTGGTTCGATCAACCCCAGATCGTCGAGATTCTCGATGGGAACCATAGATTTTTACAATACATTCAAAATTATCGATCAAATCGCTTGCGCGCCTCACATGGCTTCGTTCGCACATCGTACGTAAAGTTCGTAAGAGGCCTTTGCGCGGCCGCTGCGCCAAACCTGCGCCCGTGCCCCTGGCCCTACCGATATCGGCGATCGCTCTCACTTCTGAACTCCTCATGCTCAACAGCGTCTTGCTCCATCTCGAAAGCGTCGATCAAGCGCAGCCGGTCATTCGGGTGGGTGTCAACTTGGCCCGCCAAACCGAAGCCCGAGTGCGCGGCCTGACGCTGCTCGACACGCGCCGAGCCGATGCCGCCTCCGAGTGCGAGTCGGCTGCCTATGCCGTGATCGAGCACACCCGCCGCTCGCTGGCAGAACGCGTGCAAGGCGCCGTCCGCGCAAAACTTTCCGATGCTTGTCTCGAGGCCGGCCTGAATTTCGACGTCCGCCGCATCTCCGGCGACCCGTTGCAAGTACTGCCGCAAGAAGCTCGCTTTCACGATCTTGTCATCACTTCCGTCATGGCTGCCGAGCGCGGAACAACATCCACCGACTGGTCCCTCCGCGATCTCAGCAAGCTAATCGATCGCGGAGTCCAACCCGTGTTGATCGTGCATCCCCATCAAGTCGCGATCGATCGCGTGCTCCTCGTCTACGACGGAACCGAAGCGGCCGGACGTGCGATTCGTTCTTTCTTGAACCAAGAAATTTTCACCGCCGCGGAACATCGCCTGCTCGCCATCGGAAAAACCGAAGAGTCCGCACGTCACTCGCTGCGCGATATGGCCGATTACTGCGTGGCCCGCAGACCACGACTCGAAACGGGCTTCACCTGCGGCACGCCGCGCCGCGTCCTTTTGCCTTACGCCGAAAAATGGCAAGCCGATCTGATTGTCATGGGAGTCGAACCGGGCAAGCGCCTACTGCGGTGGGTGTTCGGCCATCCCGCCGTAAATGTTTTGAAGCGATTATCCTGCGGCCTATACGCAACGGCCTAGTTCCTAATTTTTTATCCTGATAACTTTGTAAGTGAGAATTTACCCATGATGCACTTCGACCGCAGCGAATTTTGGAGCGAAGTTCTCACGACGCATGGCTCCGTCTCACCAAACATTAAATGGCGCATTGTCGCCTTCGGATTGTTTGCCACGGTTGTCTGGGCAATCGGCGACTACACGAATTGGATTCCCTCCTCGGGCGTCGCCCCTTACGAAATCATCGGCGTCGTTCTGGCGCTGCTCCTCGTGCTCCGCACCAATTCAGGCTACGACCGTTGGTACGAAGGGCGCAAGCTTTGGGGCGGCATCGTCAATCAATCCAGAAACCTCGCGCAAATCGGCCTCACCTACGGCCCTCACAACGGTTCATGGCGCGATCCGCTTATTCGCTGGACCGCCGCCTTCAGCCATGCTTGCCGCCACAGCTTGCGCGGGGAAACCGATCTCTCCGACATGAGCAGTTTACTGGGGCGCAACGACCTCGACCAACTGGCGGCCTCTCAACACATGCCGATGTACGTCGCCAATCGCTTGGCCAGCTTGCTGCGACAAGCACTCGACGAATACGATTTCGACCGCTTTGCCTTCATGCAGGCTGAACAACAGCGGAACCAACTGATCGACCACATCGGCGCCTGCGAACGCATCATGAAAACGCCCCTTGCCAA
>CAZIGP010000177.1:0-7721 GCA_964538425.1 uncultured Pirellulales bacterium
GATAAGTGGCGTCAGCGGCGGCAGCGGATTGATTGGAACCAAACTCGTTAGCAGCCTGCGTGAGCGAGGCCACGAAGTCGTGGCCGCTTCCCCTTCGAAAGGCGTCAACACACTTACCGGCGAAGGCCTGGCCGGCGCACTCGCCGGCGCTCAAATCGTCGTCGATGTCTCAAATTCCCCCTCCTGGGAAGACAAAGCTGTCCTCGAGTTTTTCGAAACCTCCGAGCGAAATCTGGCGGCGGCCGAAGCCACCGCCGGCGTTCAGCATCACGTTGCTCTGTCCGTCGTCGGTACCGATCGCCTCCTAGCCAGCGGCTACTTCCGCGCAAAAATGGCCCAGGAGCAACTGATCAAAGCCGCAAAAATTCCCTACACCATCGTCCGCGCCACGCAGTTCTTCGAGTTCGTAGGTGCCATTGCCGAATCCGGGGCCAACGGACAAACCATTCGGCTTCCCCCAGCCATGATGCAGCCCATGGTTTCCGACGACGTCGCGGCAGCGCTGGCCGATGTGGCAACTTCCAAACCTCTCAACGATACCGTCGACATCGCCGGCCCCGAACCGATTCGCATGGATGATCTCGTCCGCCGCTTCCTGGCTGCCAAGCACGATCCGCGCCAAGTGGTGACCGATCCCCAAGCTCACTACTATGGCACTACGGTGGATGATAAAAGTCTCACTCCTGCCGGCAGTTCGCGCAACGGCCCCACCCATTTCGCCGACTGGCTCAGCCGCTCCATCGCGTGATAACATATCGCGAGAATGATCGTTTCGGCCGACGACGTCGATCCATCGGCGTCGTCGCGCCCAGGTATCAGGCGGTCTCTCGGGACGCATCGACGAGCAACAGCCCCAGCGAATGATAACTTCCCAACCATCTTCCGACGGCGATCGCTACCGCATCCTATTCGAAAACTCCTCCGACCCTCACTTTATCTTCGACGAAACCGGCATCACCGATTGCAACGATGCCATGATCCGCCTGCTCGGTGCGCACGACAAAAACTATGTCCTCGCCTTGCATCCAGGTGTCCTGTCCCCCGAGTTCCAGCCCGACGGTCGCCTCTCGAGCGAGAAATCCATCGAAATGGAAGCCACCGCCCGAAACAGCGGGCATCACCGTTTCGAATGGATGCACCAAAAGCTCGACGGCCAACTCGTCCCCGTCGAAGTCACCCTGAACTCGGTCGAAATCGCCGGCAAGCCTGCCATGATCTGCGTCTGGCATGATCTCACAGAAATCCGCCGTGCCGAAGCCGAACTGCGCCAGCGCGGCACCGAATTGGAAGCAGCAAACCGAAGCTTGGGCGCGATCAACAATCGATTGAAACGAGAATTGCAAGCGGCTGCTCGAATTCAACAAGCGCTGCTTCCTGTCGTGTTGCCCGATGTCGAGCGTGCACGTTTTGCTTGGACTTTCCGACCTTGCGACGAGTTGGCAGGCGACATCCTCAACATTTATCAGCTCGATGCCGACCACATCGGCTTCTATGTTCTCGATGTGAGTGGCCACGGTGTATCCGCGGCGCTGCTTTCGGTCACCGTTAGCCGCTTGTTGTCGCCTCATGGTCCCAGCTCGCTGTTGCACGTGTCCGGCGATGGTCAATTAGCCAAACCCAGTGAGGTCCTCGAGCGGCTTAACATGCAGTTTAGCGCTGAACAGTCAGATCAGTTTTTCACGCTTTTTTATGGCGTGCTTGAGCTTGGTTCGCTGAAACTGCGCTATGCCAATGCCGGTCACCCCGGTCCTGCAATCGTTTCCGAGAAGGGCGCGATCAAGACTTTAGACAATTCATCGTTTCCAATCGGCGTGATCGACGAAACCACTTATGAGGACGAAGTCGTCCAACTCAATCGCGGTGATCGTCTATGGCTATTCTCGGATGGGCTCATCGAAGCCATGAACGATCGTGGAAATCAGTTCGGAAAAGATCGGCTTGACGCCGAGCTGCAAATAGCCCATGCATCTCAAATCCGTGAAAGCGTCGAGCACATCGTCCATATCGTCGAAGACTGGGCAAGCGACGATGGACCACAGGACGATATTTCGCTGATTGCTCTGGAGATCACGCCAGGCGAAAAAAATCCCCGGTGAGCACCAAGAGGTTATCCGGGAATTCAAAACTTTGTACGAGGCGTCTCCTGACGCCGAAGAAATTGCCGGTGGATCAACAACCTTAAGTTCTTCGGTTACGGCAATTGCCTCTTACATTGGAATTCCCGGACACCCTTAGAGTACAAGATCTAAGGCCTGAAAAACCGAAACGCCCAATTGAACCGCGCGCCCTCTCCCGGTCATTTTGAACATCGAGTTGCGAAGACGGTTACTTCTTCCGCTGATAGTCCATCGTCACGATTTCAATCCACTTTCCATCTTCGCCTTGCATTAAAGAAGTAAACTTCTTGTGGTCTTTATCCTTTAACTCCAAAGTTTCCCGAAACTTTGTTTTCTTATTACTAGGATCGAGCGGCGAAGGTCCTTCCGTTTCCAAAGTCAACTTTTTGCCTGTCGCATCGAACGACCCCGTATACTTCCAAAGGGTACTGTCCATCGAACACACGAAGGTTCCCACGTAATTCTTCGTGGCCGGATCATAGCCCAGCGTCATGATGCTGTTGACGGGCATGCCCATCATCGATCCTTCGTTTTGTGCGACGAACCAGAATCCTCCCACCATTTTCGACGATTCCTTTCCTTCGCATTTGATTGCTTCCTGCCCAGGTGCAGGGACAGTCTCAGCTTTCATTTCCCATTCCCCAGTGAACTGTTTTAGCAGTTCATGTTCCTTCGTTGGTTTTGGCATTTCCGGCTGCTGCGCCATGCAGGCCGCGGCTGCAACCACAATTACCGCTCCAATTCCCACGCACCCGCCGTGAACGATTCGCTTCATCACTCCAAACTCCTTGAAATAAAAATGCCGAATTGAAAGCAAAAATGTATTTCACACACTCAACGGCTACAATCTCGATCCCGCCGCCAAGTAGGCCTCAATAAAAGCATCACTTGCTTAACCTGCGGTGTCAACTCATCCCTGATCTCCAAGACCTCCAAAACTCCGTCCTTTCAAATACAATTCCAGACGATTGGAAAGCCGACTTGACGAGATGCTACTTAGTGTTTAAAATACACTAAGAAAGGACGCATCACCATGAGCGGTCTTAGCACGCTATACCAGCCGCCGTTGGCCTTATTGACCGATCTTTATCAGCTCACCATGGCTTACGGCTATTGGAAGCTAGGCCGGGCCCAGCGAGAAGCCGTCTTTCATTTGTTTTTCCGCAGCTTGCCATTTGCAGGTGGTTATGCGGTAGCGGCAGGATTACGGCCGGCAATCGAATTTGTGCAAGACTTTCGCTTTGACAAAAGCGATATCGAATTTCTACGAACGCTCACAGGGAACGACGACAAGCCGCTGTTTGAATCTGGATTTCTCCAATACTTAACCGATCTTCGCTTAAACTGCGAGATCGATGCCGTTCCTGAGGGCACCATCGTATTCGGCCAAGAACCACTGCTGCGAGTTCGTGGGCCAATCTTGCAATGCCAACTGCTTGAGACGGCACTACTAAATATCATCAATTTTCAAACCTTAATTGCCACCAAGGCCGCGCGAATCTGTACAGCCACGCAAGGCGAACCGGTCGTTGAGTTCGGCTTGCGACGTGCCCAAGGCATCGATGGCAGTTTATCGGCCAGTCGTGCAGCATACATCGGTGGTTGCGCAGCCACGTCCAACGTGCTGGCGGGCAAGCTATACGGCATCCCGGTTCGAGGCACTCACGCTCACAGTTGGGTGATGTCATTCGATACCGAGCAAGAGGCCTTCGAGCAGTACGCCGAGGTGATGCCGAACAATTGCATCTTTTTAGTCGATACTTATGACACGCTCGACGGAGTCCGTCACGCCATCGAAGTCGGCAAACGCCTGCGAGCGCGTGGGCACGAAATGGTCGGCATCCGACTCGATTCCGGCGACCTGGCTCACTTGAGCATCGAAGCGCGCAAGTTGCTCGACGCCGCAGGGTTTCCATCTGCGACCATTGTCGCCACGAACGACTTAGACGAGCACATCATCGAAAGTCTCAAACAACAAGACGCCAAAATCGCGGTCTGGGGTGTCGGTACTCGACTCGTTACCGCTTACGACCAGCCCGCGCTCGGTGGTGTGTATAAGCTGGGCGCACTCAAAGACGACCATGGCAATTGGCAACCGAAAATTAAGCTCTCAGAGCAAATAGCCAAGACCACGATTCCCGGCATTCTTCAAGTTTGCCGCTTTGAAGCAGCCGAGGGATTCGTTGCCGATATGATTTACGACGAAACGACAGGCATAGATTCAAGCCACACCATCGTCGATGTCAAAGATGGCATGCGTCATAAGCGAATTGCACAAGACACCAAATCTTACAATTTGCTGCAACCTGTGATGCGCGACGGACAGGCAATTAAAGAGGCTGAGGATTTGGCCATCTCGCGTCAGCGTGCCACAGACCAAATCGCAAAGTTGCATTCTGGTATTCGGCGCTTTTTGAATCCGCACGAGTACCCCGTTGGCATCGATATTGGCTTGCAGCAGCGGCGCGACAACATGATTCGCGAAGCACGAGCGTCGATTTCTGCATCGCGCGAGGAGCGGTGAATGCCCATGACTCATACCTACCAATTTCCACGGCCAGCTTTGACCGTCGATATTGTTGTCTTTGCGCTAGATCAAAACGAGCTGCAAGTCATGCTGATCGAACGCGACCTCGAACCTTTTACCCGGCGCTGGGCACTCCCCGGAGGCTTTGTGCGCATCGACGAGACGCTGGATGAAGCCGCGACGCGCGAACTGCAAGAGGAAACGGGCCTCAAAGATATTTTCCTAGAGCAACTTTACACCTTCGGCGATCTCAAACGCGATCCGCGCGAGCGTGTGATCACCGTCGCTCATTATGCTTTGGTAAATCTCGAAGGCCACGCCGTTCAAGCCAGCACCGATGCCCGTAATGCCGCTTGGTTCCCGGTGAACGACTTGCCCAAACTCGCCTTCGACCACCGCCGAATCTTAGACGTCGCTTTGGAACGACTACGTGGCAAAGTATGTTACCAACCGATCGGCTTTGAACTACTGCCCGAAAAATTCACGCTCCGTCAACTTCAACATCTTTACGAAATCATTCTCGACCGCCCACTCGACAAACGAAACTTCCGCAAAAAAGTGCTCGGCATGGGAATTCTCAAAGAAACCAATGAAATCGAAAAAGACGTCGCCCACCGCGCGGCCCAACTGTTCCGTTTCAATAAACAGGCTTACGACCGGCTGACGAAACGGGGATTTAATTTTGAGATTTAGCCGATGAACCTCCATTCGCGAATCTTGGGATGTCTGCTCGGAACTGCGGTAGGCGATGCCGTTGGTTTGCGACGCGAAGGGCTTTCTCATCGGCGGGCTATGCGGTTCCACGGACCCTTAGACTCTTAGGCCCTTTAGACATTTAGACCCACAGACACCCAATCAACCATGAAAGCCCTCTTACTCGTCGACATCCAAAACGATTTTCTTCCCGGCGGTGCGCTCCCAGTGCCAGAGGGCGACGCGGTGGTGCCAGTAGCCAACCGGTTAATGCCAAACTACGAACTGGTTGTCGCCACGCAAGACTGGCATCCGGCGGATCATCAATCATTTGCCAGTCAACATCCAGGAAAACAAATCGGCGATGTGATTCAGCTTGCCGGTTTGCCACAAACCCTTTGGCCAGATCATTGTATTCAAGGCACGTTGGGCGCACAGTTCGCTGCTGGCCTGAACCAAGCAGGCATTCACCATGTCGTTCGCAAAGGGACGGATCGTACGATCGACAGCTACAGCGGATTTTTCGACAACGCCCGTCGCAAAGCGACCGGCTTGGAAAAGTATCTCCATGAGCGCAATGTCGATGAAGTCCATATTATGGGCCTGGCGACCGACTATTGCGTGAAAGCCACCGCACTCGATGCTATCGACCTCGGCTTTCGCACCGTGCTGATTCGCGAAGGCGTGCGAGGCGTGGAACTAAAACCAGGTGATTGCCAGCGTGCGATAGACGAAATGCGCACCGCTGGAGTGATAATTCAATAGTTTTCAGCATCAAGCAAACTGAGTCATAGACAGCAGTATGAAACAGCCCATCACAGAATTCGCTTGGCAAGGCAAACATCTCTCGATCGCCTTGTGCGGCCACTGGGAATATGCCACCCGCAACACCCAGCGTCCTGTCGTTGGCATTGTTGCGTTGACGGATGATCGCCGCGTAGTCTTGGTCGAGCAATTTCGGCCACCGGTAGATCGTCGCGTCATCGAGTTGCCCGCTGGTTTGGCCGGAGACATTTCAGGCGCGGAAAGCGAATCACTGGTCGAAGCTGCGCAGCGAGAATTGATTGAAGAAACAGGTTACCACGCCAAGAATTGGACCGAACTCGTACGTGGATATTCATCACCGGGATTGACCGACGAAATGACAGTGTTGTTCTTGGCCACAGGGCTTACCAAGGTGGGCTCCGGCGGCGGCGATGGAACAGAAGCGATCATGCTTCACGAGGTGCCGCTCGACGAGGTGTTGCCGTGGCTTGCCAAGAAAAATTACAACGCAGATTTAAAATTGCTCGCGGCACTTCACGCCACAAAAATTCACTTGAATCAATCAAGAAGCTAATGCCAAGGGAGTGACGATGAATACTAAACAACTCAAGGAAATTAGTAAAAGTCTGAGTTACGTGCTGCGACATCGTCCCGACTCCATTGACGTGCAACTTTCAGCCGCCGGTTGGATCGACGTCGATCTCCTCCTCACTGCTCTCGACCGCGCGGGCAAAACATTGTCGCTTGATATCCTGCGCACGGTCGTTGCCGAAAGCGATAAGCAGCGGTTCGAATTCAGCGACGACGGCCGCCAAATCCGCGCCCGCCAAGGTCATTCAACAACTGTTGAATTGGGCTACGAACCCGCCACGCCTCCCCCGATCCTTTATCACGGCACCGCCAAACACTTTCTGGAATCGATTTTGCAGCAAGGCCTCGTCAAAGGACGCCGCCACGACGTTCATCTCTCGACCAACCAGGAAACAATGATCCAAGTCGGCATGCGGCATGGCAAACCCGTCCTCCTCAAAATCGATGCCGCCAAAATGCACGCCGACGGCCATGAATTCTTTGTCACCGGCAATCAAGTCTGGCTGACCGATCACGTTCCTCCCGAGTACATTGCCATTATCGAGTAAGAACAGTCGAGTAAATACAGCCTCGAGTAAATATTGTCGAGTAAACTTTTCCTTTCCAGAATCTTCTCGAAGCTCCAGCTCAAAACTCGCTACCAAGAGAGCTCTTGACAAATAGTGTACATTTGATACAATGCCGCTGCTAGCCTTTGCGCTAGTGCGGTAAGCTCTGCTCCCATGCAGAGCCCAGCCGGTGTTATTTGGCAATTCAAAAGTATTCAGCGGCCAGTCATGAGTCCGTGACGATCGATGCTGCGCATTAGTTTTGCCTGATCCCTGCTCGGCTTAATCATCCAGCATCGAGTATCAAGCATCCAGAAACCAGCATCTAGCATCCAGCATCCACAAAAACGCTGATCTTTCAGCCTCTTGCATCACGCCAAAACTCACTTTCGCTCGACAAATGACGAGGCGCGGCAAACAGCTCAAGAAGGCGCTATGAAAGTTCACTGAAAGTTGAATTGGCAAAAACACTGTATTTTA
>CAZIGP010000178.1:0-1469 GCA_964538425.1 uncultured Pirellulales bacterium
AAATTCGACCTGACTCACACAAGGCTGGTCGGCTTGCTGCAGACCATCTGCTGGAACGAGGGTTTCGGCATTTAGCCTTTTGTGGCTACCCTGGCGAGAATTGGTCACGACGTCGCATGGAAGGATTTTCCGAGCGGATTCGAGAAGCTGGCCTTAGTTCAAAAGATTTTCAACTGCGACGGAGAACTCGCCTCCAGTGGCATCGGGAACTTATGGCGGTTACCGAACGGCTTCGATCGCTGCCGAAACCTGCTGGCGTGTTGGCTTGCAACGACATTCTCGGGCGTCAGTTGATCGAAGCCTGCACACTCAATGAGCTGCGAGTACCTGACGATATCGCCATTGTGGGCATTGATGAAGACCATCTCCTCTCCGACTTTTCGAATCCGCGGCTTTCGAGTGTTGCATTTAACGCTGAAAGAGCTGGCTATGTAGCGGCCGAGTTACTCTGCAAGCAAATGGCAGGTCAAGCACAGAAGCGACGATGCATCCTCGCCGAACCGCTCGGCGTCATCGCACGGCAGTCAACCGACATTTTTGCTGTCGAAGATCGGGAAGTGGCATCGGCGCTGGTTTATATTCGTGACAACTCACGCCACCCTATCGGAGCAAGAGATATCGTTAAACATTCTGCGATTTCCCGCCGGTCGCTCGAAGTTCGCTTTCGTCAGTGTCTTGGTAGATCTATTCGAGAGGAAATCCAACGGGTTCGCTTAGAGCGTACCAAAGAGTTGTTGGTGGAGACGAACTTGTCATTTCAGAAGGTCGCCAACCATACCGGCTTCGGTAGTTTAAGCTACTTGAGCAAGGTCTTTCATCGCGTTGCCGGCGTTACGCTCGGACAATACCGCGAGAGAAGCCGTGGTGTGTAAGTTTTTATGGTGGTGCTTCTTTCGTTTTTTCGCCGCGTGAATGGTAATCTTGTTTTATTTAACCCAGTCTGTTTATATAATCTCTCCTGTTGAGCTTAGTGACGTAGCACAGCTCGCGCAGGATATTCTGAGTTATGTCGGAGGCTTTCGGGGAATTCAATTTCACTTCGCATGCTGTTGCCTGCGATTATAATTTGCATTCGAACCGATGAAGTGCACCCGTATTCTTGTTCTTGCGCAAATGTTTAAGAAGTTTACGCAAATTTACCAACGTGGCTAGTGGAATGCCGGGTATGCTTATTTTCGTGTGACTCATTACACGACGGAAGGAATACAACAAATGAAACACAAGATCTCTCGACGAGTATTTATCCAATCAACCGCAGTTGGTGTAGCAGCCTTGGCAATGCACCGAGCACGGGCCGCGGATGTGAACAGTGAATTGCGAGTGGCTGCTGTGGGAGTCGGCGGCAAGGGTTGGTCTGATCTCACCGCGACCGCAGCCAGCCCTAAAGTGAGAGTCGTCGCGCTTTGCGACATCGACGAATCGCAGGAGCATCTCGGCCGAGCTGCGGAGCAATATTCCAAAGCGAAGCG
>CAZIGP010000178.1:1479-7716 GCA_964538425.1 uncultured Pirellulales bacterium
TACACCGATTGGCGTGACTTACTGGATAATCACAAGGAATTCGATGCTCTGATCGTTTCCACGCCCGACCATATGCACTGCCCAATTTCAATGCCAGCGATGCAGCTCGGCAAACACCTTCAATGTCAAAAACCACTGGTACACACCGTCTTTGAAGCTCGGCAAATGCGAATGGCAGCTGAAAAGTACAAAATTGTCACTCAAATGGGTAATCAAATACAGTCCCACAAGTTTTATCGAAATGCGGTTAAGTTGGTGCATGATGGTCGTATCGGAAAAGTCCGCGAGGTGCATTCGTGGCAAAGCAGTGCGATGGGTTGGATCAAGACCAACGATCGTCCCGCCGGAGGTGACCCTATTCCGACGACTGTGCATTGGAATCTCTGGCTGGGGTGCGCTCCGGAACGACCTTACAAAAAAGAAATTTATCATCCATTCAATTGGCGAGCCTGGCAGGATTTCAGCTCAGGACAACTTGGTGATTTTGGTTGCCATATCCTCGATCCTGTATTCATGGCGTTAGGATTGACTGCACCCATTTCATTAACAGCCGAAGCGCCGCCCATTAACCGCGAGGTCTGGACGTCGAATTCCAAAGTTTCGTACGTTTTTCCTGGCACAGAACGTACGGTCGGCAAGTTGCCGTTAACTTGGTATGATGGAGCCGACAACATGCCAGCGCGCGAAGGCCTCGGGTTACCAGACACCTATCAACTTCCGAGAGCCGGCTCTGTATTGCTGGGAGAGCAAGGGACGTTGGTAATTCCGCATGTCGATCAACCGCGATTGTTCCCTGAAGAAAAATTTAAGGATGTCGAACAGAAAGAAGAAGACCGCGATCATTACACTGCTTGGGCCCATGCCTGCTTGGGCGAAGATACGACCACGTCGCATTTTGATTATGCCGGTCCACTGACAGAGGCGGTGCTTTTAGGTACGATCGCTATCCGAGTTCCAGGCGAAACGTTGAATTGGAATTCCAAAGAATTAAAGATTGAGAACTCGTCAACAGCAAATAATTTGTTGAGCAAAGCATATCGCCGCGGCTGGGAGCCTACCTGGGTTTAATCCTGTAAGTTTTTTGCCAGCCGCAGACTTTGTCTTAAAACATTCAAACAAGCTTAGAGGCTCGGGGTTGCCTGATAAAGCTTGTTAAAGGATCACGTTCTCTCCATTGATCAACCGAGCAGGCTTGCTTTGCGCTGATGAAAAGCTTAGCCAGCCCCAAAGACTTCTGAGGTTTTGCTAGTCATCCAGAAGTTTCATTTTCAGCGATACCCAGGCGTTTTCATTAGCCCTTAACGCTGGAAATCCCTTGGCTTGGTTAAATGCCAGAACCCTTGACTATGATTCTGCTGTTAAATAACTAATCGGCCTACTAGATCCACAAATTGCCGAGAATCAGCGAAGGTGTCTGCGTAAATTTACAATGGATTTACGCAAAATTACAAGCAGTATTGAAGGCCTCTAAGTATACTAGCGCTTGCAGTTTAAGGCCGGTCGCGGAGAACTCCAGCAAGTAAAAATCAGACTCGTTTTTCGGGTCGATGATAACTTTTCGGAGGCTCCTTAACGACAATCACTTCTTTTCTCAAAAGGTTCTTTGCGGCTTCGAATTGCATCCGACTGAAAAGCACGGTCCCATTGAACAAGGAGACTGCTGTATGGCTGGTGCGAAAAGACAAGGTTTTACGCTCGTTGAACTTTTAGTCGTCATTGCCATCATCGGCATCTTGATCGCACTTCTACTGCCGGCGGTGCAGGCAGCACGGGAAGCGTCGCGGCGCATGAAGTGTACCAACAATCTTAAGCAGATTGCGTTGTCTGCCCACAATTTCCACAGTGTCTATAAGCGATTCCCTCTGGGATCCGGACATACTGGCCCCTTGGGTGATGATGGGTACGCTACACAGCATTTTGATTGGATGGCGCGAATTCTGCCCTATATCGAAGGGGGAAACGTGTGGTCCAGCATCGATTTCGACGTACCTTATGCTACGCCTGACGTGCCTGGCACGATTAACAACCCAATGATGAAGGTGCATTTTTCTTGGGCCCAGTGCCCGAGCACACCCGATCTACCGGCTTTAGCAAGCTGCTGCGGCGGCATCGACGGTGTGGAAGACGCATCGGTAACTTCCTATGCGGCCACCTCCCACCACGAGATTGGCTTGCCTGCCTCGACTTATCGACGACACTCAGATACTAAGACCGGTTCAGGAGTTATCTACCCTGGCGCGAGGACGAAGTTCTCCGAGGTAACCGACGGTACCAGTCATACCTTCTTAGCGGGTGAGTGTTGGTACAACAACGATACCTTCTACAGAAATTTTATCGCTGGTTTTGGCGCGTTGTACTGTCCAAATGGCAACTGCTACATGGGCTCCATGTGGGCATTCAACAATTTTCAGACTACCGTCCATGGAATCAATCAAAGGCTGGGATACCTATCGGCGGGTGTGGATAGCTTTCATCCGGGAGGTTCCAACTTTGCCATGGCGGACGGCAGTGTAAATTTTTTCAGCGAAACTATTGATCTAACGACGTTGAAAGCGTTGACCACGCGCGCTGAAGGGGATAGACAGTGAATTTTAGGCGTTTTTTCGGGTTGTGTGTTCTTCTGGAAATTGCTTTGACCGGGTGCGAAGCGACCAAACCGGTGCGAGTACCTGTTTCCGGGCAAGTGCGTGTGAACGGGCAGGTTGCGGCAGACGGGGTCGTGCGGTTCGAGCCAATTAAGGAAAAAAGCGGACCGGCACGAGCGTCGGCAATGGTCCCCATTATCGATGGCAAGTATCAGGTGCAAGCAAGCAGTGGACTTCAAGAGGGGCGCTACCGCGTGGAAGTCGAAGTGTGGCGTAAAACCGGCAAGAAAACCAAAAAGCAAGTCCTCGGTGAAATCGCCGAAGTCGATGAAACAGTCTTGGTCAGTTCCCAAAAACACGCCGGGAAGGACTCGCCACTGGAGTATATGGCGCAAAGCACCTCCAATGATCGATTTGATATCGATGTTCCCAAGCGGTGAGCTGAGCCCTCGAAGCCGTAAAGCAACCTGATGGGAAAGCAGTTGTCTCTGTAGATTGTTGGCGAGTCGTACGATCACCATATCTATGGTCGCAAACGGCTGGCTTGCGCGCCGAGTGCGACGAAGAAACAATTGCTTTCTTTCCTTAATGCCCGAAGACCACTTGAAAACTTGCACTAACCAACAAATCTGCGGCCTGTTCACAGGCTTGCGCAGTCGCTGATTGCTTGACTTCAAAGATATTCAACCAACTCCATTTTCCATGACTCTCACTCTGAAAAACATTCGAGGTGCATGGTTAGTTGTCGGGTTGCTGTGGTTTGTTGCCGTGTTGAATTATCTGGACCGGAGCATGATCACGACGATGCGAGGCTCATTGGTCGATGCTATTCCGATGACTGATGCGCAATTCGGATTGCTGACTTCAATTTTCCTTTGGATTTACGGCATTATTAGCCCATTGGCTGGATTTTTAGCCGATCGATTCAGCCGCAGTCGAATTATTGTGGGCAGCGTGCTCGTATGGTCTGCCGTGACGTGGTTAACGGGTGAAGCAAAAACTTACGAGCAATTGTTGCTTGCCCGCGGGCTGATGGGAGTGAGTGAAGCGTGTTACATTCCAGCCGCGCTGGCGTTGATTATCGATTATCATCGTGGTGGCACGCGATCGCTTGCTACTGGGGTTCACATGACTGGCCTTTTTGTGGGCGCTGGGTTAGGCGGTATTGGTGGTTGGCTTGCCGAACGTTTCGAGTGGAGTTTTGCGTTTCATTTATTTGGAGTTGTCGGCGTTATTTATGCCATTATGCTCGCATTTGTCCTGCGCGATGCTAAGCCAAATCAAGACGACTCTTGCCAGCAAGCAAAATTATTAAAGCCGCAATTCATCGATGCCATGGCAAGCCTGCTTTCGAGCCGTTCGTTTTTGTTGTTGCTAGCTTTTTGGGGGTTACTTGGTCTATCGGGCTGGGTCATAAATCATTGGATGCCCACTTATTTGAGCGAGCATTTTCACCTCAGCCAAAGCGCGGCTGGATTCATGGCGACGGGTTACACGCAGGCTGCAGCGCTCATCGGTGTGTTAGTCGGGGGAGCTTTGGCAGATCGTTGGAGTCGCGGAAATTGGCGCGGACGGATTTTAGTTTGTCTCGTCGGTTTGTGCGCTGCCGCGCCAGGTGTATTTTTAGTTGCCACCAGCAACGCCTTGTACGTGGTGCTGGCAGGTCTGATTCTGTTTGGACTCGGCCGCGCTTTTACCGATTCCAACATGATGCCGATTCTTTGCCAAGTCTCGGACGCGCGCTTTCGAGCTACGGGCTACGGAATTCTGAATCTGTGTGCTTGTGCGGTCGGTGGTCTAGCAACTTATGCCGCCGGCGAATTGCGCGACGCAGAAATTAACTTGTCCGTTGCTTTCATGGCTGCGGCTGTCAGTCTGTTGATATGTTCCTCGCTGCTGCTTTTGGTTGCGCGGGTATCGGTTCCGTTTCAGGAACAAATCGCTCCTGCGTCTTTAGACATTCCAAAACCATTACTAAAAGCGAAGACCGTTGGGTGAAGTGCATTGATTTTTTATTCCTTTTCACTTTCGTGGTTGAGATCTGAAATTCATCCAGATGTTAAGTAAATTGCGGAACACTTTATAATTGAGAGCAAAGAATCGTGCGAACTAGTAGAATCAAGGCGAAACTGGCTTCCAATGTGCCTGCCTTATGTACGTTGCTGCATTTAACCGACGCTTCGGTTTTTGAACTAGCCAGCTTGATGGGCTTTGATGGCCTTTGGATCGATCTGGAGCACCACGGCCACAGTGTCGAAACGGCCGGGCAACTCATGCGTGCCGCTCGAGTTGGCTCTTCAGATATTGTCGCTCGTCCGGCCAAAGGTGAGTTTATGCGCATGGGCAGGCTGCTTGAACTGGGAGCGCAAGCAATCATGTATCCTCGCTGTGATGATGCTGAAGAAGCCGCGGAAGTGGTGCGCTGGGCAAAATTTGCTCCGTTTGGAATGCGAGGCTTTGACGGAGGCGGTCCAGACTCGCTCTATACAGATATCCCGATTAATAAATACATCGCTCACGCTAACCGTGAAACGCTGGTCATTATTCAGCTAGAGCATGAACGAGCCGTTGCACAAGCGGAAGCCATTGCCGCCGTGCCGGGGGTCGATGTCATCATGCTCGGGCCAGCAGACTTTTCAATTCTGGGTGGCTTTCCCGGCGACTTCGAGCATTCCAATATCTCCAAGGCAGTTGAAACTGTTGCTTTAGCGGCTCGTAAAACTGGCAAGCATTGGGCTCGGCCTGTCGGCAGTGTCGCGCAAGCCGAGCAAGCCTTGGAAAAAGGAGCACGTTTACTTTTTCATCAGGCCGATATTGTCGTGGTCAAGAAAGGCTTTGAAACAATGCAAGCACAATTCAAAGAGTTAGGATTTACTTTTGACAATCGTATGCTGAATGGATTCCAAAGCTACCTGACTGAAAAATAACAATACCATCCAACGGGATTACTCGACACCGAAAACCTTTTCGATAATTTTTGCAACTTACTATTAGCTTCGACAAAACAAAATGTAGCTGGCCGATCGACAGGACTTCGCCGAGAAGGCGACAAATGGCACAAAACAATTGGCAGATTGTTCAAAAATGATCGAACTTATTGAACGAGGACGACTGAAGCACGAACCTTTGCGGTCGCAATTATTTGGCGACATAGCAATTGGTCGGCTGCGCCCTGGCGACGCATTGCCAAGTGAGAAGCAGTTGGCAGAATCGTTGCGTATTTCGCGACACACGGTTCGGAAAGCGTTAAGCGAATTAGAGCGTGAAGGCTTGCTTGAACGTTTGCAAGGTAAAGGAACCTTTGTCGTAAACCGGCCTGGTTCTCATGAGCAAGCTACTCTACGGGCTTCTTCGCTGGCATTAGTCGCCGGCGAGCTTTCGACGGGATATTGTCCAAGACTTCTCGCTGAGTTTGAGCGTGCTGCGAAACAAGTTGGCAGGCCGACAATTGTCTGTAGTACTGGCAATGATGCCGCCCAACAAGGCGATCATTTAATGCAATTGATGCATAACCGGGTAGCCGGTGTAGCTCTAAACCCTTGCTCGTCGAAGCCAACACCGGCCTATCATGTCGAGGTGGTTCAAGATGCGGGAATTCCCGTAGTCTTGATGCATCGTTCGGTAGCGAAGGTTCAGGCGCCAGTACTCGTCA
>CAZIGP010000179.1:0-7707 GCA_964538425.1 uncultured Pirellulales bacterium
TGGATTGGCTCTTCGCAAATTCTACCGTGTAATCAAAAGGAACTCGTTGCCATTCTCCCCAGAATCGACCTTGCCAGCGATCATCGCTAAGTTGCTTGATTTCACAGTTTGTAGTGCCATCCAGCTTCTTGTGCCAAGTCGTCACCCAATTGCCTTGATAACGTCCTTCGACTTTTGATTTAAGCGATTGCCCATGAAGTTCTTTTGAATTCGCGACAGAGTTTGAACGTTCTTCCGCCGCATTTAGATTTCCGGATAGCAGGATGATCGTCATCAACATTATCAATAGGCGCATGATTACCTCCTATCGTATTAGCAAATGGGAATGCTAAGAAGCGAATCGTGTGCCAATGGTTAGAAAAAGCAGAGTTAGCAAATCGTGGAAGAAATTTAATCCACAATGGTTTTAAGATGACCAAGGTGATTGCTTGATCACGACTTAACTTCCCGCATTAATCTTGCGGCAACCTACATGACCGTGACACAAAAAAGCCGAGGAGCGCACAACCGGCGCGGCATTAAAGTGAAATTAGCGATCATGCCACATTCAAAATAGTTGGCGTAAAAGAAACAAACGCTGTAGAAAATCGCCGGTACTATGTTGAAATCAAAGATAATTACTTGCTAAGTAACGGCTACGAACTTGCGACTGTTTTGCCAGGCAGTTTTATACTAAATGAAGAGTTGCAAAGAGATCGAAAACCAGATCCTCTTTACTTCCGTTCTTCCAGTGACCAATTTTCAATAATCACTTCGCAGCCAGAAGTCATTTTGCGAATCTTATCCGCCATGACAGCACGTTCCGAGACCGTGGCCTTCTTAAGCCGCTTCTTGAATTTGTCCATCTTCTGACGGCGCTTACGGCGCCGCTTGATTTCCTGCATGCGGTCACTAATACCACTCACGGTTTGAACTCCAACGGCAAAACAGAATTAAAGGTAATAGCCGAAGCAACTTACGGACTATGTTTGTAACATGCCGGGCATCGTGCGTCAACGCGTGCGTTTCTTACCGGAATTGAATCATAAATAGGCAGGAATCCTTGCCGTTGGGAATCGCCTGCCCTTCTTTGTCGAAGCCACTGAAACCAAAGTCGTTGTCGTTGACGATGGCAACAGTTCGAGAGTCTACTACTGCCAAACCCTCCAATTTTCCGCTTAGTTCTTTCAACCGGGACAGATCAGCAACCAATGTTTTAGAGAGAGGCGTAACTTTCAAAGAGCTCAAGTCCGCGGCCGTTTCCAGAGTAATATCTTCACTAGCATGGTGACAAGGTAACTCAAGTAAATTCGTGCCGGCCAATAAATCAACCGAGTAAATTTTTGCTATCTGATCGTCGCGCTCAAGCACTAATATTTGATCAGACACACTGGTGGCGATGGCGCCTATCTTCATGTCAGCCGGCTTGCTACCAGGATTGAATTGATCCGCCTTGTCAAATTGATACGCATACTCAGCCACAGGCTGTTCGGTACGAGTATCGAACACCAGCAGACGTGCTATCCGAGATGATTTGCTGCGCTGCTCGGTAGGGTTAGCGAGCGGACTTTGCATGATTGCGTAGAGCATGGCGCCGTCGTCGCTCATCGCTAGTCCTTCAAATCCGCGATTATCCTGCCGCTTTGCATAAATCTCTGGAAGCACAGAGACTACGCCATAATCCGCGCCAACAAGCGATTGTCCTTTCGGTATAAATCGCTTCACGACTTTACCTTGGGAGTCAAGCTTGAGTAGTGATGGCCGATATTCCTCAGCCAACCAGAATGCGCCATCGGAAGTACGCACCATTCCTTCGGGATCAATGCCATTGGAAGTGAATGAAACTTGCGTTCGACCGGTGAAGTTATAGCCGCCACCGTCGAATTGCGCGAGATTAGGTTTTCCAGAGAGTGGCTTGCCTGATCGACCGACAATTGGCATGGCATCGATTAGTTGCAGTTCCTTGTCAGTGGCTTTGACATGCAGGATCATCGGAGCATATTCGGGAACCGGAAACGTTCGACGCTTTTGATTGTTTCGGTTTTCATCGTCCACAGAGACTTGGGCATTCGGACCGCGATCGGTGACAATCCAAAATTCATTTGGTGGATCATTGGCAGTTCGATAGAGATCGCTGAATCCACCCAGAAAAATGCCGCGATCATTCGTCGTCGATCTTGGCAAGCTTTTATTTTGCACATCCAAAATGCGGTGCGAAGCGAATTGGTATGCACCCACTATTTTTGGTGACTCTGCAAAAACAGCCTGTGGCAAACATGCACTAGCACCACACAAAAGTATGACTGGGATCGTCTCTACTAAAATCTTTGCTAGCAAATTTTC
Source organism: uncultured Pirellulales bacterium (assembly GCA_964538425.1). Taxonomy (GTDB): domain Bacteria; phylum Planctomycetota; class Planctomycetia; order Pirellulales; family JADZDJ01; genus JADZDJ01. The sequence continues at coordinate 2,323 of CAZIGP010000179.1, forward strand.
ACCCTTAAATTCGCTAATCCATGTCAAATCCGTGTCATTGCCAATGAGTGATTTCAAATTTGGTTCATTTTTTCAAAATCTCAAGACTCCTAACCAATTCCTAGTCATCACCTAACGTGGCTCTCTTACACTCCTGGTAATTCTGTATTGCTACGAACGCCTGCCCCGCCTTCTAGACAAGGAGCCCTTATGTCGAAAGTGCAACGATTTACAAGAGGTTTTACACTCGTTGAACTTTTGGTAGTGATCGCCATCATCGGTATCTTGATCGCTCTGCTCTTGCCTGCAGTCCAAGCAGCTCGCGAAGCGGCTAGACGAGCCGAGTGCATCAATAATGTGCGACAAATGGGATTGTCGCTGATGAACTACGAAAGTGCACGTAAACGCTTCCCCTACAGTCGTCTTAACATCAATCCATCTGTTACTGGCACCGGAAAGCAACCCGTGCCAAATCGACCAAAAAAATCCCACGAGCAATCTTGGACCACGGTTATTCTGCCATATATTGAAGAACAAGGCCTTGTTTCGCAGTACGATTTGAAGAAAGCGTGGTCCAATACAACCCAAAACTCCAGTGGGCGTTCTAATATCGAGGTAGTAAGTCAATCCATCAAAATGTTTACGTGCCCGAGCACGGAATCAGGCCGCGTCGATACCACCTTCACATCGACGATAAAACCCGCTGCCGGCGATTATGGCTGTATTAACGGAATCAAATCGGACTTCTGGAATACCTACAGCTCAACGCTTGGTCCTTATGGAGTTGAAAACCGTCCGCCAAACGTCGGTGTTCTGAATAAGCAGGTCGATGGCAACGACAAACTGATCAGTGAATGTCGAATCAAAGACATTACGGATGGTACTTCCAAAACAATTATGATTGTCGAATGTGCAGGGCGCCCAACGATTTATGAGAAGGGAAGGCCTACTGGCAGTGTGGCAGTCGAAGGCACAGCTTGGGCCGATCCGGATAATGGCGGTAGCTTGGGTGACGCAAGCGGAATCGCAATTAATGCCACAAATGACAGCGAAGCGTATAGCTTCCATCCCGGTGGAGCAATATTCTGCTTTGCCGACGGCAGTGCTCACCTCATCAGCGAAAGCATTGCTCCGTTAGCCTACGCAGCACTAGTTACTCGCGCGGGCAATGAAACGCTGCCTGCCAATAGTTACTGATTTTAGACTGCAAGCCGTGTTGTTAGCTTATTAGGCTGTACTCAGTCAAAGGTTTTGCAACCGGTTGCTTGCGCATCGCAGTTCGCACTTCTTCAGCTAAGCGGCGTAATTCGTGATGGGGCATTTCAGGATAACATGGCAATTGCACAATGCGAGGCAGTAGCCATTCGGCTTGATGAGCATGTTGATGGGAGCGGTCTGCTGGAGGCTGAACGACAGACAAGCTGTGCGCCGTGGCTGCATCAAAACCAGCATGAATTAAACGGCGAATCAATCGAGGACCATCTTCAGTCAACACCGGGAATACCCAGTAACTGTGGATTTCCGAAGCTGCGCCTGGACATCGTGCTGTACCGCGCAACAGCGATAGCAGGCGATTGCCACGATCGGTGCGCTTTGATAATGCGCGCCGATGAAAATATGCAATCCGCCGAAACATTAGTGACAACAGCGGTGCACTGGGCTGGCGGCGAATTAAATTAAAAAACGCGGGGCCAGGAAAACCACGAACCGATGATGCCACAAACTGATCCGGATCTCGACCGATAAATCGCATGCCGGCAACCAAGGCGCCAAACATCGGCCAATACGACATAAATTTCATCAAGCCGTATTTGAAGACCCGTTTGGCAAACACGCCTCGTGGTTGCACCGTGTAGGCTGCATGAAGCTGTCGCATGCGTTCCAAGACGACGGGATTGCGAACATTGAGTAGTGCGCCTGCCAAAGCGGTTGCCGTTTTGATAGGCCCAAAGCTGAACATCGACACGTCCGCTTGAGGATGCCCGGTAAATTGTCGACCGGCAAACGCTTGGGCGCAATCTTCGGCGATCAACAAATCATGCCGTCGCGCAATTTCAACCATGGAATCGAGTGGCTGCCGTGTGCCGAACAGATGAGCAACTAAAATAACACGACTTCTGGGGGTAATCACTTGCTCTAGACTGTCGAGATCGACCGACAAATCGTCGGGATTCAAATCGACCGGAACAGGCACCAGGCCATGTTCTTCGATAATTCGCACCATGTCGCGAATGGTGATCGCCGAAACCAGTACTTCGCTGCCTTTAGGTAAATTGAGCGATTTGAGCCACAGGTCAAAACCAGTACGTACCGACAGGCATGCGAAAGCATCTCCAGGCGGAGACCAGAGGTCTTCGACATTTTCTGCCAGCGTAGTGCGATCCCATCGCGTAAGGCAATCACGCAATGCGCTTCCTAAATCGGACCATGCGATGTCGAGTCGCTTACGGACCCACATGGCGTTCTCCTAGGTTAACTAAGTCTCCCAGAGGCTGTGAGTTCACCGCGCCCTGCAAGCTGATACGATGCATCATTTTGTGCTAGCAAGCGGTAATCTGCAACCAGAATTTTTTATCAAAAACCCCATACAGCTGGATATTGGAATTCTAAATGTTAGCGACCGAATTCATGCCACTAATATAGAATTCTTCGTTTTCCAAGAGTCGTTATCGGATGCATCGGCCAGCCAGCATCGCTAGCAGGGCGGTTAAGGCCAAATCTTCATCAACTGGCACTGCCCAATTGCCGATAAAGGAAGGTGGGTAAATTTTTCCGGTCGCGCAAGGATTGTCGCGCGGGGGAACCGGTTGAATTCTGATCTTTGGACGGCGATACCATGCCTGTGACTGAAAATCCCCCGCTGACCTCCCCTTTTGCTGGTGAAACACCCACGGCAATACGGGCAACAAGGTTTGATCCACCGCACGAAATTCCGCGTGCTGATGCAGATGTCGCTGCTCGACAAAATGCTTCGTCGACATCGGGTGAATCGCTTCCCGAGCTACCCCTCGACAATTCTACTACACCGGTCGCTGCGTTTGGCGCAGAAACGATTACGCCTGCGTTGGTCCGGCAGTTTCGTACTCAAGCACAACAGTTGGCTAGTCATTTAGAAACGCGACAACGAGAACTCGACCATCGTGAATCAGAGCTCCACACGCAGTTAGCCCGACATGAAGCCGCTGCTCGAAGCGCCCGATTGTGGTTTCAAGAGCAGCACCGCAAATTAACACAGCGACAATCGGAATGGGAACGGCGCGAGTGCAAAAACGCTAGCCAACATCACTCGATAAATGGCGCAGAAACCGGAACGGAAGAGAATCTTCCCGACATCGATAGCGAAATTGATTTTCGTCTTCGGAAAGCCGAGTTTCATGAACTCTCGGCCCAGCTTGAGGCGCGTCATCACTATTCCAAATCGCTGACGAAAAAGCTTGAAGTAAAACAAGAAGATATCGAAGCTGCCGAAGCCAGATTGGCGCGCAACGAGGCAGAGTTGCAATTTGCAAGCCAAGAGTTTCAAGCAGAACGTGAAGCCTATACCTTACGAATTGAACGACAGCAGCGACAATGGGCGGAAGAGCGCTCTCGACTAGAATATGAAATTTCACATCGTCGAGCCGAACTCGATGATCGAACTCGCCAATTGGATAAACGAGCTGCAGTCGTCGAACAAATGCGCGGCGAATTATTACAAATTCAGTGTGAAACACTTGAATCTCAGTTAGCCACCGAAGAGTTGCGTGCCGAGCTTGCCGGCAGCACGGCGCCGGCCGCAGTCTTGCAATCGCTAGCACGACTACGGGCAGGGTTGGCCGAGCAATATCGAATCCAAAGCGATGGCTTAGAGCGTCAACGACTCCAACTGTCCGATCTGGTGGCCAAAGCCGCTGAACAACAACAGCAATTAGGGAATCGTCAGCGTGATTTTGAAACTTGGATGATCAGCCAACGCCGACAAATTGAAGAGCAAGCTGCGCAGCTCGCAAATCGTGAAGAACAACTAGAACGTCAGCAAATCGAGCGCGAAAATCGGTGGCTACAATGTCAGGCCGAACGTCGCCAACTCGAAGCGGAAGTTCACCGCTTGCAAACGCAGGCTTTTCGTTTGGAAGAGCACTCAACAGAGATTATTTAAGATCTGCTAGGCTTAACGCTGCTGCTCCGAGGCGCCAACATAGCGGCTATCGTCGGTTGTTTTGGATTTCTTTTCTTCCGGTGGGCGAGCATCGGCCAGTCGCTGCGCTTCAGTAGCAATCTGCAATGCTGCTTGCAATTCCTGTGGCGAAAAATATGGCTCGCCGGGCTTTCCGATGTGCTTTGTTTGCTTAGCCGCCAATTCGTCCCACCCCATGTTGTCAGTAAAGTGCCAGGCGGCTGCCTGGGCGGCACGTTGCGGCAACTTGCCGTCACCTAGCATCGTAAGTAATTCTTGTACTCGTGCGTCACTGGTGAATTGTTCGATAGGCTTGATCTCGTAAGGAATACGAGCATTCGGATCTTTCTTGCCATGCTCTAAGCAGACGACGGGCATTTTCAGTTTTCCGATAGCTTCCGGAGCAATATTAAATCCTCCACCACCGAAGCCACCGCCACCACCACCAAATCCACCACCACCACCACCAAATCCACCACCACCACCAATCGATTGATTTTGGCTGTTACTATTTGTACTACCGCCGCCGTTATTTCTGCCACCACCACCGCCAACACCCAATCCTTGCGCCAAAACAGGTGATGCCGCAAATGCCTTGGGCAACTGCACGCTGATCGGTTGCTTAGTTTTATTCGTCACCACCAATTGTGCTTCACGATCACTTTTCGCAATTAATCTTACGTCGATGTCGCCGCTCTTCATGCCGGCAAATAAATCAATCGATTGCGCTTGCGAAAAATTGTTAGCCGCAGTTTTGTTTTCCGCAGCATGCAAAGCAAGCCAAGAGGTCAGCCCAATAGCGGCAATTACCAATCCGATCGACAAAGTTCTAATTACATTGCGGTGCATCACGGACAGCTCCCACGTAAAAAATTGCGACACCAGCGGCAGCGCTGAAATACGCCTGACCGTTGATCCAGTTCCGGTAAAATAGGTACATATCAAGATAATCGCCCGCGGCGCGAAAAGCAAAGTAGGCAATTTGGTCGCCAGATGGTATTCGGCTTACTAAAATCCCGCTAAAATGCGGCAAATATCGAACGAAATCGGGCCCACCTAGCGAGTAGGCCAAGACCGTAAATCACCGTTTAATTTTCACAAAAAATTGAGATGCATATGGCTAAAAAGAAACCCACGCGGGCAAAATCTCCCAAAAAGACTGCCAGCGATAAACCAGCGACACCCACTACCCTAGTAGCTCCTAAGCAGAGTCGGGCTGCCATCGCCGCACATAGCAACGGTGTTGCCAC
>CAZIGP010000180.1:0-7676 GCA_964538425.1 uncultured Pirellulales bacterium
AATTTCGTGCGGACTTCACTTCCTGTTCCACTTTGCCAGGAATATTGCTCATGGTCGGCGGCTGAGCTGCGATATCGATATTCGAACGTGGTGCATCAACATCAGCGGATCGATTAGATCGTTTCTTCGATCGTTCCTTATCATCATTTCCTTTGGGCTTCAAAGCCGGTGATCTACTACCCGACGAAGAGCCACCTCCACTCGGGACTTGAATTTTCGGCTGCGCCGAACTGCGCGGTGTAATCGTTTGCGTTTGCGTTTTACTGCGTAGCTCGCGATTGAAGTCCAAATTATTCGACTGCGAAGGGTTCAAATTCCGGGGAGAAGTCGTGGTTGTTGACCCGCGCGGGGTCGCATTCACTGGCGGGCGACTGACAGAGCGACGTTGTTGATCAATCGCATCAATGGTTGTTTTTTTAACCTTAGCGTCAGAATTATTTTTTTCTGTGATCTGACGCTTGATTGCCTCAGGTTGCGTAAGTGCAGGACCATCCTTTGCATCACGATCTACCGAAGTTCGAGCACGATCGATCGCTTTCTTCTTCGCATCGTTAGTAGTATCACGCACCGAACGATCGGTTCGACGTTGATCGATATCCGTCTGACTCAATCCTGCCTTTGGCTTATTGTTTGACGATTGGACTCGGTCGATATTCTTTTTAGTCGAATCGTTATCTAACATCGGCTTTTTGTCGACATCCACAACTCGAGACGAGGTTTTAGAAGAGCGATCCAACTGAGTATTCTTCTTGGCTGCATCGACAGCTTTGCTGACGTCTTTACGATTGCGTGGAGTAACGTCCGTTTTTGTTGACGCCACGGTGGGCAGCTTCAGTTTCTTGTCCGACATTTTTACCACGGCCTTCGGATCAGCCTTTCCGTCACCATTCCGAAGGCGATCGAGATTTTTCGGTGCGCGGGCAATATCGGTTTTCTTCTCTATCTCGCCACGTTCTTTGGATACTCTCTTTAACTCAGCAGCTTGCTTGACGAACTTTTCACGATCATCACGGTCCACGTTTCGCAATTTAACGTTGCTGTCGCGGTCCTTTTTCACTTCCTTCAATGTTTTGGCAATAACTGTGTTGTTTTGCTGGTTAATGTTTACCGTATTTTGATTGATAACAACGTTCTTGGCTGCGATATAAGTGTGCGGCGGGCGAGCACGTTCGTCACGCCTTAAGTTATCGTAGCGGCGCTCGGTTCTTACCAGCCAATCGCGGTCGTGACGTCGGTTATGACAGTTGTAATAGGAAAAAAACGGATCATAGCATGGGCGTCCGCCAATCCTAACATTCACTGAAAACCAAGGACGAAATCCGACGTTTGTGTATCGTGCCGCGAAGTAGTCGCCAAAATAGTAGCAACCATACGACGGCCGGCAAAACAAGTTGGAGGTAAAGAAGCCTGTGCTAATCACGACAGCCGGCCGATATACAAACGCGGGTTGATAATAAATCGGTTGAGTGAAATACACAGGTGCGAATAAGCAACCACGCGAAACTGGCAAGTAGTCCCAATATCCTGGAACAAACACGTAACCACTCGGGCACCATACGTAGCGAGCTGGAACCCACATCCAGTTAGTCTGTGCAACCGCCCAATAGCCAGGACGCCACGCATAGTTCACCGCTTGAGCCTGATAGGTCCAGTAGCCAGGAATCCAAAAATGGTCTTCCGATGGCGCAGGGCTGGACGGACCTGCTTCCAGCGAAGCCGGAGGCGCTTGTTCAAGATACGAAACCTCGTCCTGAGAAGCCGCAGTCCAAAAACCAGGCGTCCACTGATAACCGCCTTCAACTTGATTCCAGTAACCGCTTACCCAAGTTTGTTTTGGGGGAGCATTGCGATAAAGCCCGCTGACCCACAGATAATCATTGCGGTCGTCATCCCAGGCCCAATAGCCGGGAATCCAAATGACGTTATCGCCCTCGGGACGATCATCAGGCGGAACTTCTTCGATCGAGTCGGGGGGCTTTTTAGCAACGACCGGTGTCGGTTCCGGGTCCAACTGTGTGGGACTTGCAAAAGCTTCATGCACCGGGCCGCGAGTAAGTACCTCTGCGCCCATAAGTGTATCATCGCCTTCTGCGGGTGCCGGTAACTCCGGTCCGGTTGAAGGATCTGCCGGAACCGGTGCAGGTGGTGGTGCACCGGTATCCTGTGACTTCACCGAACTTGCTAACCATGTAAATCCACCAAGAGCAATGATCATGGTGGTTGCCGATATTGCCAACGGAAAGCGTGTCCGCATGGCTCATTCTCCTGTGCAAAAAGAGGAAGTCGTCATTCTGACGACAGTAAGTTGCGACGTAGATACCGAAATTGATTCATTCCGGCTCCGACATAGAACTTACGCATCCTCTGTGCCAATCCAAAAATCAAGTCGCTAACGACCGTTATTTACCAATGAGTTTATTATACGAGGTTTGACCAAAACTTGCGAAGAAAATGACTTTTTGAATTGCAGGCTTGGAAGAATGACTTCAACACCGTTACATTTTCTTGGGAAAAGCCGGTTAGTGGTTGCCGTGTTTCTTTTTCGCGACGAACGTCTCGTATCAATTCTATCGATTTTGACAATCGTTGGTTCTGAAAGTCGCAATAATTCCTTGATTTTTAACGGTAATCGCCTCATCGATCCTTTCAAACAAATACTTAGACACTCTGGAGGAACTTTGCTGTGCTGACTGTTTTTTTATTAATTTGCTCGAACGCTTTCATGACGGTGGCTTGGTACGGCCACTTAAAGTTCAAAACCGCCCCTTTGTTGCTAGCAATTTTGGCAAGTTGGCTCATTGCTTTGCCAGAATACATCTTGCAAGTGCCCGCCAACCGATACGGTCATGCCAATCCTGACGAACTCGCTGCAACAGGGCCATTGCAAGTCAGGAAACAACGCCGTTGGTGGCAAGGTGAATTCAGTGCCCCGCAACTCAAAATTGTGCAAGAGATTATCACGATAGCGGTCTTTGTGGCGTTTAATTTTCTGTGGTTGAAAGAAAAAATCCGACCAACCGATTGGGCTGCATTTGCGCTGATTGTACTAGCCGTGGCGGTAATGATGGCGCCGCGGGCGATGGCTAATGCCGAACGGCACCAGACAATTCAGCAGCATCTCGATCAAAAATAGCAATCTTCCACCGAACCTGTCGAATTTGTCAGACTTGTCGGCTTGGTGAGCCGCAGAATCTCGTTGTATCCCGTACGCTTCCGTCCTAAAATTTCTCCAGTGACCTTCCTCTGGTACATTGGCTCTTTATGAACGTACTTGTCGTTGAAGACGATGCGGTCGTCGGCAAATCTCTGCAAAAAGGGCTTGTCGAATCCAAGCACGATTGCACCTGGGTAAAAGACGGCGTTCGGGGGTTACAAGAAGCTCAAACCCAACGATACGATGCCGTCGTGCTCGATTTGATGCTACCCGGAAAATCGGGCTTGGAGGTCCTTACCGAACTCCGAAATAATGGCGTTCGCATCCCTGTGGTGGTGCTGACGGCGCTAGGATCGGTAGAAAATCGGGTCGATGGCCTCAATTGCGGGGCAGATGACTACCTAGTAAAGCCGTTTGCATTTGCCGAGTTGCTTGCCCGTTTAGAAGCTGTCCGACGCCGCTCAAGCGATCGGCCGCCGGCAGTACTGAAGGCGGGTGATTTGACACTCGACCTGAGCACCCGTCGCGTGCAACGTGGTGACCGGGATATGGACCTTACGCCGACGGAATACAGTCTTTTAGAACTCTTAATGCGTTACGCCGGGCAAGTTGTCACGCGAAAGATGCTTTGCGAGCATCTGTGGGACTTCGATTGGGAAGGCACGACGAATGTAATTGAAGTGCATGTGAACCGATTGCGTAGTAAACTCGACAAAGGGCAAAAAGACTCGACCATTCAAACCGTCCGCGGCCGAGGATATGCAATTCGAGCGGTTTAAGCACGTTTATCAATCTTTGCGTTTCCGGCTAACGCTGTGGAACTCGGCTGTAGTGCTGCTTACGGCCGTAGCTGCTCTTTTTGCTTTGCGCGAAGGTTTGCGCGTCACCCTGATGCGCGAAATCGATCAGCAACTCACGGAAGACGCCCAAGAAATTGAATTGGCTATTCAGGACTTCTATCCGAATTTTAATCAAATTCGTGAAGAATTAAACCGCAAGGCTGAAGGTCATAAGGCCCATGGATTGTTCGTCCGTTTGCTAGGGCCAAAAAATGAAGAAATTTGGATGACGGCCCACCCGCCAGGTTACGAACTGCCCGAAATTGATCCATCTGACGAAGCCAACCTAGTAACCGCTGGCAACTATCGTTTGGCTCGACAACATGTGGAATTGAAAGATGGCACGATTTTTCGCATCCGAATTGGCACATCGCTTGAATTTGTCGAGAACGATGTCGCCAGATTGACCCGCATTATTATCCTGATTGGCGGATTTATTTTAGTTTTGTCTCCTGTCGGAGGATTTTGGCTCGCTGGCCGGGCCACTCGGCCTTTGGCAGACATGCACCGCACGGCTGAAGCATTGCGTCCCGATCAACTAGGAGAACGTTTGCCGATTCGCGGCAGTGGTGACGAACTCGATCGGTTGTCGGCCACGATTAACGGTTTACTTGACCGCATTGCCGATTATATCGATCGTCATCGCCAATTTTTGGCCAATGCCGCACATGAATTGCGTTCTCCTTTGGCAGCCGTTCAAAGTTCGGTGGAGGTGGCACTCAATGCCGGCCGCACGCCTCGTGAATATGACGAATTGTTAGGTGAAATTGCCGAAGAGTGCGGTGCACTGCGAATTTTGGTCAATCAATTGCTTACGTTGGCAGAAGTTGAAATGGCAGGCACGCAATCGCCGGTCGAAGCAGTATCACTCAATCCAATTGTGCTTAGATCAATTGAGATGTTCGGCGGTGTGGCAGAAGAGCGTGGGATTGATTTAAAAACGGGACAATTTGATCAGGCCGTAGTTTTTGGCAACGCACTGCGGCTGAGGCAGGTGACCAATAATCTGATTGACAATGCCTTAAAGTTCAATCAGGCCGGGGGTTGGGTGAAAGTCGAAATTCGGCGAGATCTCAAGAGGCCGATGACTTTGTTGTGCGTTAGCGATTCTGGACCGGGAATTTCAAAGGACGATATACCGCATATTTTTGATCGCTTTTATCGCGGCGATAAAGCTCGCCAGCGAGATAACCCGTTACACGGTAGTGGATTAGGATTAAGTATCTGCCACGCAATCGTCACGCTATACGGTGGAACCATCTCGGTCGATAACTCGGGACAAGGAACCACTTTCACCGTCGAACTTCGCCAGGCTGACAGGTCACCCACGGATCCCGACGAAGCGGCAGGGTATCAGAGCAGGGGTTCAGCCTCTCCCTCATCTGTTCTACCTGCAAACTCAGCGTGATGCATGAACATCATGTATATGGCACATAATCGCCATGTTCGTTAGTTTGCCACATCATGATATTTTTCTCTTGGCTACCGAAATTGCTAGCCGATGTATCTGGTGAGCATTACGGAGAACCGCGGTGGAACCCACGGCCGGAATGCCTCGAAAGCGCGAGACACCCCTCTCCCTTGGAGAAAGCCTGCGTTCTTTTGACCAATCCGGTGCGCGAATTGGCAAAACGAACCAAGCTAGCTTTCTCCGACGGAGAGGCGAACGTTTCAGCCGTCCAAACGCTGGAGCCACGTGTCAGCTTTCGATTTGGTTCTCATGATGAGACAGGAGGTCCGCATGAAACTCGACACAATCCGTTTCGGCCAGGTCGAAATGGAACCCGATGACTTAATTCACTTCCCCGCGGGCCTGATGGGGATGGAACATGCTCGTCATTGGGTTCTGCTCGCAGATGCTGAAAACGAAGCACTCGGTTGGTTGCAAAGCACCTCGCAGCCAGAGTTGGCGCTGGCAGTAGTCAGTCCGCGCCGCTTTGTGCCCGATTATCAGGTGCGCGTGTCGCGGGGAGAATTAACTCCGCTGCAACTAACTGAAATACGAGAAGCACAGGTGCTGGCAGTCGTTGGCAAAAACGATCGCGGCATTACGTTGAATTTGAAAGCTCCTTTGGTCATTAACCTTGAACGTCGCCTCGGACGTCAGGTCATCACCAACGGAGAGCTGCCTTTGCAATACCCGTTAACGGCAGAACCAATGCCGCTGCGGAAAATTGCTTAAGATTACGTCATCCATTTACAACCGTCGCCGGTAATAACATAATCAACGGTCGATTTGCCCAAAATCGGCCCCATGAACCGCAAGGAAGGAGTCCTCGATGCTGGTCTTGTCGAGACAACGCGACGAAAGCATCATGATCGGCGACAATATTGTTGTCACCATCGTCGATATTCGCGGCGACAAAGTGCGCTTGGGCATTAATGCCCCGACGGAAATTCCCGTCCACCGCCAGGAGGTCTACGAAGCCATCCAGCGCGAAAATGTCCGCGCTTCAAGGCTCGACCCGAAGGATGCCCAAGCCGTCGGCCGCGGCTTCGGCAAAGAAGCCCCACGATCTCATAACGGCCCGAGATCGTAGGCGGCGAATATAGATGGGGGAGAATGGGGAACGAGGAGAGGTAATCTCTGCCGTTCTCTCTCCCTTGCTCCCATTCTTCGTTATTGAGACGGCCGCTTTGCGGTTAGACTCCTAAGGCGTATCATAGGCGTGTTCAACTACACGCCTTTCGCTTTGGAGCCACCACTTGCCTGCCACTGCTGCTAAACAACTCATTCGCGTCGGTCACAGTCCAGATCCGGACGACGCGTTCATGTTTCATGCGCTTGCGAACAATAAAATCGACACAGGGTCGTTCGAATTCACCCATGAGCTTGTCGATATCGAGACACTTAACCGTCGCGCCTTTGCCGGTGAGTTGGAACTTACGGCAGTTAGCATTCACGCTTATGCCCATCTAACCGATAAGTACTTACTTTGCCCTTGTGGGGCCAGTATGGGGGATCGCTATGGCCCGATGGTCGTTGCTACGAAGCAATACGCGATTGACCAGCTTCGTCCGTTGACGATTGCCGTTCCTGGTACGCTTACCACGGCCTACCTGGCCCTGCGATTGTGTCTGGGCAACGATTTTAAACATGTTGTCGTACCTTTCGATAAAATTATCGACGCAGCAGTAGCTGGACAGTATGAAGGCCAATCGATCGATGCCGGCCTTATCATTCATGAGGGCCAGCTTACTTACGGAGATCGCAATTTGAAGCTCGCCGTGGATCTCGGTCAGTGGTGGTTCGAAACGACCAGCCTACCGTTGCCGCTGGGGGGCAACGTTTTGCGCCGTGATCTTGGCACCGAGACGATTCGCGAGGTTAACCGCCTGTTGAAAGAGAGCATTCGTTATGGATTGCAGCACCGTGATGAAGCGCTGCAATACGCGATGCAATACGGCCGAGACCTCGATCGGGCGAAAGCAGACCGCTTTGTGGGCATGTATGTGAACGATTGGACGCTCGATTTTGGCCCGCGCGGTCGGGAAGCCGTCAGCCGTTTGCTGGCCGAGGGTCATCGAGCTGGCGTTATCCCCAAGCAGGTTCAGCCTGAATTTGTCGCTTAACCTGTAGCAACAATTTCTAGTCGACTGCCTAGAGCAATACTGCCGCTACATAGATCGATTGCATGAACTCCAACGACCGCCCCTCGCTTCCTCCTCGCCCGCCGCACACA
>CAZIGP010000181.1:0-7670 GCA_964538425.1 uncultured Pirellulales bacterium
CCAAGGCTTATCTGGAAGGGTTCTACTTTAAGCCCCGCATCGACAAGCAACTTTTGGAAGTACATCACGAGGGGATTATTTGTCTCAGTGGTTGTGTCTCAAGCGAGTTTAGTCGCGCAATTTTGAAAGGCGATGGCTCCGCAGGCAGCCACATGGAAGAGGCCAAAGGCATTGCGGCCTGGTTTTATCAGTTGTTTGGTGACCGATACTTCATCGAAATCCAAAACAATGGCGTTGAAATCCAACGGCGGCAGATGGAAGGCGCTGTCGAGCTTGCTCGCCAAATGGGTTTGCCGCTGGTAGCCACAAGCGATGCCCATTACGTAACCCAAGAAGATGCCGATGCCCAAGATGTGCTCCTTTGCATCAATACGGGCAAATTCCGTAGCGATACCAACCGCATGCGGATGGACACGAATCAATTCTTTCTCCGCAGCCCGGACGAAATGTATGCGTCCTTTCCGGGATACGAAGAAGCGCTCAAGCAAAGCCAACTAATTGCTGACAGCGTGAATATCGAGCTCGAACTCGGCAAGCGGCATTTTCCCAACTTTTCGCCCCCTGAAGAAAAAACTCCTCCCGAGTATTTGCGAGAGCTTTGCTTGACAGGTTTGCGCGAAAGGTACGCAGATAAACCCCATCGTTATGTCGACGGCGAGTTAGCGCCAGAAGTGTTACAGCGTTTAGATCATGAGCTGCACGTGATCAACACGCTTGGTTTTCCCAACTATTTCCTCATCGTCTGGGATTTTGTTCGTCATGCCCGCGAACACGGAATCCCGGCCACGGCCCGTGGATCGGGCGTCGGTTCGTTAGTGTCGTATTCGTTATATTTGAGCCATGTCTGCCCGTTGGATTATGATTTGCTATTCGAGCGGTTCTTAGATCTAAATCGCCGTGAAGCGCCCGATATCGACATCGACTTCTGTAAAGATCGTCGCGGCGAGATCATCCGCTACGTCAAGGACAAGTACGGCGAAGAAAACGTCGCTCAAATCGGCACCTTCGGTACATTAGCTGCGCGCGCAGCAATTCGCGACGTCGGCCGTGTCCTCCAGATGCCAATTCCTCGTGTCGATGGCATCGTGGCAATGGTTCCCGAAGTACTTAATATTTCACTCGATGAGGCGCTGGAGCAAAGCGCCGATTTGAAACGCACGTACGACGCCGAAGGAGAAGTGCGCGAGTGGATCGACCTGGCCCGCAAAATCGAAGGGCTCGCCCGTAACGTCGGCACGCACGCCGCCGCCGTGGTGATTGCTGATCAACCGCTTACCGAATACGTGCCACTTTGCCGGGTGCAGAACAAAGAGGAAGTCATCACCCAGTGGTCCATGGGAGATGTCGAGAAAGCCGGCCTGCTAAAAATGGACTTCCTCGGCCTGCGCAACCTCACGATCTTGTCGAAGGCCGTAGATATCATCGAGCAAACCACAGGCACGCGAGTCGATCCATACAAATTCCCTCTCGATGACCAAAAAACATTCGATTTACTCTGCCGCGGCGAAACAAAAGGCATCTTCCAGCTAGAAAGTGGTGGCATTCGCGACTTGCTTCAGAAGATGAAGCCCGACCATTTTCGTGACATCATTGCCACGAATGCACTTTATCGCCCTGGTCCGCTGGAAGGTGGAATGGTCGATGACTACGTGCAAGTGAAGCACGGCCGTAAGCAAGCGCAGTATCTGCACCCGGTGATGAAGGATGTGCTTGAAGAGACCCACGGCGTAATGGTCTATCAAGAGCAAGTGATGCGAATTCTCAATCGGCTTGGCGGCATTGAACTGGCCAATGCGTACACGTGCATCAAAGCGATCAGCAAAAAGAACCTTCCCACAATTGCCAAATACCGCGAGCAATTTGTCACGGGTTCGACGGCCCAAGGTCTCACCCCGAAGCAAGCCGAGGAACTGTTCGGTTTGATCGAAAAGTTTGCTGGCTATGGCTTCAATAAATCGCACAGTACGGCTTACGCGCTCATCGCCTACATGACGGCTTACTTAAAAGCGCATTATCCGCTGGAGTTTATGGCTGCCTTGCTTTCCGGCGATATCGACGGTCGCAACTTCAAGAAGAAAGATTCACTGGTCGAACATCTCGAAGATTGCCGCCGTATGAACCTCGAAGTAATGCCCCCCGATGTGAATACCTCCGAGGCCGACTTCTCGGTGCGCGACAATAAAATTGGATTCGCACTGGCTGCAATCAAAGGTTGTGGCGGTTCGGCAGGCGAGGCCATCACAACGGCGCGACGATTGGATGGTCCGTTTCGCAGCTTGTTCGACTTTTGCGAACGATGCGATCCTTCGGTAGTGAACCGTGGTGCCATTGAAAGTTTAATAAAAGCCGGAGCTTTCGATCGGCTCCATTCCAATCGGAATGCAGTCTGGCAATCGCTCGACCGTGCCCTGCAAGCAGGAGTCGCCAAGTTGGCCGATCGTAAGGCTGGTCAAAAGGGATTGTTCGACGACGACTCAGCCCAAGAAACGGCCGCCGTCGCGGAGCAATCGCTTGTGCAAACGGCTGATTTTCCAGAGAAAGAACGTACCGTCAACGAAAAAGAAGTCTTAGGGTTCTATCTCACCAGTCACCCGCTGGATGAACATCGCGACACGCTCGCGACTTATTGTTCACACTCGACGACAGGCATTACAAGCGTACCTGCTCGCAGCGAAGTTTATCTCGGAGGCATGATTTCGTCGCTGAAGTTCTCGCACACGAAGAACCCGCGGCCAGGTTCAACGCATACCAAATACGTGATGTTCGACTTGGAAGATTTAGACGGCATCGTTCGCTGTATTGTCTGGCCCGAAGACTTTGCCAAAATTGGCCAGCTAGTTCAGGCCGATGCAATTTTGGCCGTGCGAGGCACGATCGATCGCCGACCAGGAAGCGAAGAAGCAAACGTCCTCGTGAACGAGTTGTTTCCGCTCGATGAGCTTCGTCGCCGTGGCACCAAAGGTGTGGCAATTCGTGTCGATGAAGAGCGGCACGGTGCAACAAAGGTTGAAGGCTTGCGCGAAATCGTTGCCGAGTTCCCAGGCAATTGCGATTTACAAATCGTTTTGAATTTGGCCGATGGTTCCCGAGTGCATTTGAAGAGCAGTTCATTGCGTGTGGAATTGAATGCGGCCTTCCGCGAACAGGTCGATCAGTTATTAGGCCCCGGGAATTTGCGAGCGATTACCGCTCCGCCCCCGTCCAGTCCTCCGCCCCCAAGAAATGCCGGTTTTTCACGCCGTCCGGCAGCCGTTAGCGGGTAATTTGCCGCCTGGACTGCGTGCTACACTTGATAGCGCTTTCGATCTGCATTTTTTAGGTGACTTATGCGCTTTCAAGTTTTGTTGCTGATTATTTTTGGTGCGGCCGTATTATTTTTCGCCGGTTGCAATGCCGAGCCGTCGATGGATTATGTTTCATTGCCGGCGCCAGTAAATCAACCCACGATTAGCGTGACCGGCAAAAAGACTCCCAGGCAATTGATTTCCGAAGCATTAGGTCAAATTGGCAAGCCTGCCGTGCCAGCGCTTTCACAAGCACTCACCGATCCAGACCCGATGGTCCGTGTAGAAGCTTGCCGAGCACTGGCTTACATGGGTGCCAAAGCAGTCGACGCTGTACCCGCTTTGACACAGACGCTGAATGATCAGCAAGAAGCCGTGCAGTTGGAAGCCGCCAAGGCGCTCGGCGAAGTTGGCGAAGCAGCAGGACCGGCCGTCCCACGACTAATGGAAATGCTGCGAACAAAGCGATAACCGTGCTATAAGCTCGACTATCGGCTAACCATAGTTCAATCTTTCCGGCACTTCGCGCGCAATCGGTACGTCGATCAGCTTGGGCTTGTTACCAGCGAGTGATTCCTTTAATGCATCACTCAAGTCATCGGGCTCGTTAATTCGCACAGCGTCGATGCCCAGCGATTTGGCCAAACCAACCATATCAGGTTCAGGCTTGGTGAGGTCCATGCCATGAAACTTGCCCGCAGTAGCATGAGGCAAGTTCATTCCCATCGCTCCAATTTTTAGGATTTGATATTGAGCATTGTTGGGAATCACAAACGTGGCAGGAATGTTGTGATGCGCGGCAGACCAAAGACCTTGAATGCCATACATTGCCGCACCTTCGCCAAGTATGCCGAGTACTGGACGATCTGGCCAAGCAAGTTTTACGCCAAGTGTTACACCCAGTCCCCAGCCCAGTGCCCAGCCACGATGACCAAAATATCCGTCGGTATTTTTGAGCGCCCCCAAACGTTCCAGCGTGGTATTCGTCGTGGTAACCGCTTCTTCAATCACAGCAGCATCCGGAGGCAACACTCGAGCAATGGCATTCATAAACGTTAGGGGTGTCAGCGGACGGTTGCTGTATTCCGCTTCGATCTCGCGACGAAACTGTTCACGAGCGGCAGCGTGATCTGCCATGTACTTTTTGGTTCGCTCCGCCGCAGATTGTTTTTGCGACGGCGTCATTCGTAAATTCAATAGCTGATGAAGCTCAGCCAGTCCGACTTTTGTGTCGCTAATAACACCAACTTCAACAGGGTAATTCTTGTTGAGCTGATACGGGTTTTCATCGAAATGCACAATCCGGATGTGTTCAGGAATTGCCCGAGCCGGTTCGTGATAGACATACTGCCGTAATAGATCCATACCGACAACAAGCAATACATCGGATTCCTTTAACCGCTCACGAATTTCAGGCGACCAGAGCGGTAAACCCAGCGCCGCAAGCGGATGATCGCATGGAAAACCAAGCCGGCCATGAGTTGTGCCACTTTCAGAAATCGCTGGCGCTCCGAGTGCCTCAGCTACACTTACCAATTCCCTTACAGCATCTGCCTCTTGCACGCGGCTGCCAACGAGAATCGCAGGGTTCCTGGAGCCGAGTAAAACGTCGACAGCACGACGGAGAGCTTCAACTGGCGGACGAACTCGGTGGTTGGGTAATTCCGCAAGCGTAGGGTCTAGTCTTTCAGCGATTGCTAATTGTACATCCACCGGAATCGACATAAACACAGGACCCGTCGGAGGTGTTAGCGCCGCCTGAATCGCGCGCCGAGTGGCCGACGGCAGGTCCTCAACTCGCTCCACTTCGACAGCCCATTTTGTCCACGGTTTTGTAACTGCAACCATGTCACCCCCGAGAATCGGCTCTTCAAACTTCAATCGCCGATCTTGTTGTCCCGCAGTTACCAACAGTGGCGTCCCTTCGCGGAAGGCGTTGTAAAGCATGCCCATGGCATTTCCCAAGCCGCATGAGATGTGCAAATTGACCACACCCAACGAGCGCGAAGCCATGGCATAACCATCCGCCATTCCCATCACCGGAACTTCCTGCAGGCCAAGAATGTATTGAAAACGCGAATCGCCGATCAAGGCATCACTCAGCGGCAGCTCAGTGGTGCCGGGATTGCCAAAAATGTGCCGAACTCCGGCCGCCGCCAGCAGGTTCAAAAACGCATCGATTCCGCGAATAGCCATAAGGGATCTAAGAGATCAAATATTGGATAGTGAAGCGAAAGAACGCTGCCCTCAGTTTACGGCCCTCATGGCCAGAATCAACGCATTTTAGAGGTGAAAAATCACCCCAAAAATTTCTTTGTAACAATCCACAGCCTTTCACGCTTCCTTAGTTAGAACAGGCTTGGGCATTTCGGTTTCAGATTCTTTTCCTCAATCTATTGCACAACAACTCGAAGGGAGCGGGTCATGAAAGGGCTTATTTGCAACTTGCTAGGGATGTCAGCGAAATCGCGGAAAAAAAGCAACACACAAAATCGAAAAAAGGTTAACCGCTTTCATTTCGAAGGCTTGGAAAACCGGGAAATGATGTCGGCCATGCCGGTGGCTGATCTTACCCATTCAGCAGCTTATTATTCTTCCGCCAACAGCACCGCAAAATATGCCACATCAAATGTGACCGGAACGCTCGCCAAGCATATGCCTGCGAACGATACGCAATTGTGGCTAAATACCTGGGGAAGTTTCCCAAAGCCCACACAAAATAATCCGTTTGTTGTTCGAATTGATAGCGAACAAATTAAGGTCTTTAGTGTCGATACTACAACACAAGAACCTATTTTTGCTGTGCAACGCGGAGTCAATGGCACAACGCCTGCATTCCATGCTGCAGGATCAACAGTTGTTCTTGTTGGCAGCGATGTAACTGCCGCTGGCACTCAGTCGGTATATGCAAATTTCGACGGTGCTTTATGGCAACACGTGGGCACTGACAAAAATAATGGTTGGTTCAAAATTTGGGATACCGGCGTTCAAAGCTTTAGCGCATCGACGGTTCAGCCAAATACCGTATTTGTTGTCATCAATGGAGCCTTGTGGGAACACATTGGCACCGACCGAAATTCCGGTTGGTTCAAATTATGGGATTCGGATGTCAAACAGGTAAGTGCGGGCGTTCAGAACAGCGTAGGACAGTCACGAGCAGACGTCGCATTCGTTCTGTTTAAGTCTGGTGCCCTTTACGAACACATTGGTCGTAATAAAAACTCGGGCTGGTTCAAACTTCGTGATAAAGGAGTCACACAAATCAGTGCTTCACAAGGTCAAGCAGAGACAGTCTTTTGCAGGTTTGTCGGTGGCGCGGTGTGGGAGCATAATGGGCGTGACCGCAGCACCGGCTGGACCAAAGTCTGGGATACCGGTGTAACTCACATTGCCGCTTCGTCCTCTCAACTCGACACAGTATTCGTGCGATTTGAAGGCGGTGCATTGTGGCAACACATTGGCCGAAACAAGAATGCCGGTTGGTTTAAAGTGTGGGACACAGGCGTTTCACAGTTTAGCGTTGCCTCGACTCAGCCTAACACCGTGTTTGTGACCATTAACGGTGCCCTGTGGCAACACAAGGGATTAGACAAGAACACAGGTTGGTCGAAGATCTGGGACGTTGCAGTCACAAAGATTAGTGCTGCACCACAAGATGATACCGTCTTTGCTGTAATCAACGGCGGATTGTGGGGTCACATCGGCACCGATAAAAATTCGGGCTGGTTCAAAATTTGGGACAAAGGTGTAACAGCGATCGGGGCAGGATTATGAGACCATTCGAGCAACAAAAAATCCCGTAGCTGAATTCAATAAGAATCAGCTACGGGAGATATCGCCAAGTTCATTAGAAAGAGTTGTCTACTTCGTAAATAGTGGCCGTTGTCCTCGGTAAGCCGCGCGTTGCACATTGTTTGAAGGTTGTGGGCGGATGCGTCTCGATTGTTGCTGAATGTGTTCTTGTTCCATCGGCATTTGTTGTTCGATCGTGTCCTCGCCTTCAATTACGTGGTCGTAAACTTGCCCACCACCATGAAGCGGACCGGATCCGAAACGAGGCGATTGTTGATAGCACGGACGCGGGTCTCGGCAACCAATAAAGTTGCCACAGCAATCACAGGGATCGTCGGTTGGTGGGTAGTTGATCCAATCGCAGCAGTATTTTTCGCCGCAGCCTTGGCAAGGAATGCCAGTGCAACCAACAGGGCCTGGACTATGGAAGCAATGAAATAGATCGATAATTGGCAATTGAAATTCGTCCTCGCAGCAATCTCCACACGAATCGCACGAGTTACAACCGCCACCGCCGCATCCGCCGGTGCAATAACCTCGGACGTGAGGATCTTGTGGGCAGCAACCACCACCACTACAGCCACCGCAACCTTC
>CAZIGP010000182.1:0-233 GCA_964538425.1 uncultured Pirellulales bacterium
ACTTTTGCCGTCAAATCGCACAGCGTCAAACGGCTTTGCAGCAATTCCGGCGATTCTGCCCGCAGCACGGGGCAATTTTCGTAAAACGTGCTAAAGCGATTGGCTAGATCGTAAAGATAAGCGGTGAGTTGGTTAGGACGATAATCGGCCAGCACTGCATCCAGCGCTTCAGCAAATTGCAGCACGCCTAATGCCAGCGCCCACTCGGCAGGCTGAGACAGCATAATCGCCGA
>CAZIGP010000182.1:243-663 GCA_964538425.1 uncultured Pirellulales bacterium
ATACTTTCGCATTACCAAGCTGTGATTGCCCTTTGATAAAAATCCCACGTACGCGAGCATGAGCATACTGCATGTATGTGGCCGTGTTGCCATTCATCGCCAGCATTTTGTCGTAGTCGAACACATAATCGCTGGTGCGATTCTGGGATAGATCGGCGTATTTCAATGCCCCTATGCCTACGGCTTCAGCAATGTGTTTCCTTTCAGCCTCAGAAAGTTCCGCTCCGTTGGGCTTAGCATCATCGTTGGTATTCACGATTTCTCGCGCCCGATTCACGCCTTCATCCAGCAGGCCCCACAGCCCCACCGTATCGCCAGACCGCGTTTTATATGGCCGGCCGTCTTGCCCTAGGACTGTACCGAAACTGATGTGGGCCAGCTCGACATTTTCGCAGCCCCATTTTTTGGCTGTGCCAAATA
>CAZIGP010000182.1:673-7668 GCA_964538425.1 uncultured Pirellulales bacterium
GTTGGGACGAATGTCGGAATAACGAGAGAGACGGAGAAAAAAAAACAAATAATTGTTCGAAGTGCAAACTTTGGCGGTGATCGACGACATACAAAATTGCATCAGGCTGCCATTTTTCCATCCGGTATTGAATCGTTGCCAAGTCGCTGGTGGCATACAAAAAAGCGCCGTCTTGTTTGCGCACGATAAATGGCGTTTCAAAGCCTTCGAGAAACACACACATCGCGCCGTCGCTTTCGCGCGCTAGTCCTTTCTTCACGAGGTCGTCAACAACAGCGCCAAGCCTTTCGTGATAAAAACTCTCACCCAAGGTCACGTCGAATTTTACGCCTAACCGTCGATAGATGCGTTCGATATCTTCCAGGCACACCGGCATAAACTGCTTCCACAGCGCCAAGTTTTCTGCATCGCCACTGTGCAGTTTTGCTGTCTCTCGCAACACCGCTTGAGAAATGTCGGGATGTTTGCCGACTAGTTCCGAAAGTTTTGGGTCTTTATCAATAGCATCTAGCTTCTCTTCCAAGTCGCGCAATTCAAAACGAGCTTCGTGTAGCGCTCGTTCGGCTTGTCGCAACTCTTTTTCAGCTTTCTTATCGGCCTTTGGATCTCCGCTGGCGGCACGCGCGGTTTGTTGCTCATACGCCTTTTCGTGCCGGATGACTTCTTGAGAGAGTTTGGCCAGCCGATCGCGGCTTTCGTAATAGCCCACGAGTACATTCACTAACCGGTATAGCCGCGCAAGCTCGTTGATGGGGCTTTTTTCAAAGGCGGGCTGATCCAAAAAGTGCTTATAACCATAGATGATCATCCCGAATTGCGTACCCCAGTCGCCGAGATGATTGTCGCCTACGACTTTGTGACCGAGAAATTTCAGCTTGCGATAGAGGCAATCGCCAATCACCGTGCTGCGAATATGGCCCACATGCATTGGCTTGGCCACATTCGGGGCGCTGTAATCCACAACATAGGTTCGGGGCTTCTCAGCCAGCGGCACGCCCATTCGATCATCAGCCACCGCCGCCGCAGTGTGCCGGATAATAAAATCATCTCGCAGTTTTAGATTGATAAACCCCGGGCCGGCGATTTCTGGCGGCTCGCAAATATCGGCCACGTTTAACCGGCCGATAATTTCGGCCGCTACGTCTCGTGGTGGCTTTCCCAGGCGTTTTCCTAGCGCCATGGCACAATTGGCTTGGTAGTCGCCAAACTTAGCGTCCTGGCTAGGGCGCACTTGGGCTAAAGGCTCATCGATGTTGTCGGTAAGCCCGGTTAAAGCGACAGCAAAACGGCGTTTTAATTCGGCGAGGATATTCACAATAGGTAAGTAGCTAGAGCCACGAAGTAACGGTTGGGTTCACGCAAGCGAGTAATGGATTCCCTCATTTACCAGCTTATCGCCTGTTATTGAAACGGATTATTGGGTTTTGTTCCATCCGTCTTGGCGAGAAATGGTGCTTTCGCTATAGTTCGCCCCACTTTTCGGCCTGTCAGTTCTTGTCAGGCGGTTAGTTAACTCCTTATCGGTTGGATTTGCATGAGCCGTTTTCTATTCGGCCGTTATCATTTCGCGCTTGCCGTGGCTTTATTGGTTGCGACAACGACGCTTTCAGGCTGCGCCCGAAGATTCGGTGGGCCATGGCCGTTCGGGCAAGATCAAACCGAGCATTTAAAGACCTATGGTCCTGTTGGGGTGCAACGGATCGAGGAGCTGAATACCGAGGCGAAAAAAGTGCGAAAGGCCAGTCCGCAAGAGCAAGAAGCTTTTGCGGCCCAGTTGGCGCAGAAAATGAAAAACGAAACCGACATTTTGGTGCGGATGGCTATGATCGACGTCCTCAGCCGAATTAATACCCCGTCGGCCAGTGCCGTACTCTTTGCTGGTTTGCAAGATCCTGAAATCGACGTGCGCGTCGCCTGCTGCAAAGCCTGGGAAAAGCGGCCTAGCCCTGAAGCAACTCGAATTTTGGCCGAAACGCTTTCCGGCGATACGAACATCGACGTGCGGTTAGCCGCAGCAAAGGCACTATCGGCGGCGGAAGACCCTGAAGCCGTCAAGGCATTAGGGCAAGCACTCGAGGATTCCGATCCTGCGATCCAATACGTTGCCATGAGCAGCATGAAGGACGTGACGGGTAAAGATCTCGGAAATGATGTCAATGCTTGGCGACAGTTAGCCAAACAACCCGATCCGCCGCTACGGCAAAAATCGATGGCTGCGCGACTGCGGCAAATGTTCTAGTTGTAATCATTCGCAATTCTTATTTTGTTGGCGGTATCAAAACCGTCGCTGAAGTCGTCGGACTTCAGGGTTTACTGGAAAATTTGGAATTCTTAGGAACCTTGCTCAGTATCAGAAAAACTTCTGATTAAGGCTTTTTAATCAAATCAAAGTGCAATTGTTCGCTGCGATTATTTGTAAGGCGATTGCGGTTTAACCCTACACCGCTTGAATTGTCGATCGTGAAAGCACTGCCTAATTGCCAAGCCGCGTAAACTCTTCCGATCAATCGCACCGCACGGAATACAACCGGTCGCTCCTACGCAGCGCTTCAAACTCTACCGATTCATCGTGCCGTGATAGCATGTGTCTGCTGTTAGTTCCGATGTGTCAGAAAAGGCCGCGTATGACGCTCGCACGGACGGTGCGGTTGTACCTTACGGCCATTAAATCTCTGGGATCAGCGTCCGATACTCTACTCGGACCAATCCTGAAGTAGTCGGTTGGCATCTGAGCGTATCAGGCGGTCGCCGAAATGCCGACCAAGTTTTCCTAACCTGGCAAAGGGGTGATAGAATCGCCTCGTGCCATGCTGTCCTCCCTCACGATTTTCTCTGGAGATTTGCATTCATGCGACGGCTTGCGAAACCGCCCGTGGCACTCGTATTGATCGTAATAACCTTACCGCTGGGCCAAACTGGGCAAACCTTGGCGGCTGAGGAAACAAAATCGGGCCGAATTTCGGTCGATACTCAACAGATTTGGGACACCGTAACCCGTCTTTGGAACGAAGCCTCGGCTTACCGCACGGCTGCCTTGGATAAGACAAATACCGATGGGCAAACCGAACAGCCACAAAGTCTGTCTACGGGCGAGGACAATATTCCACGGGCTCGCGACGGCCAACCACTGACGCCAGAACTTAAAATGCTAGGCGAAAAGGTCCGTCGCACTTTAACCGTTTATGAACCGAAACATCTTAATGCCCGCGATCACAGTTCTTGGGAAGTGATGCACGGCTTGATTGCATTTGGTCCTCGCACGCAAATTTTCCGTGACGGCCCTGGTGGACCAACCGTCAATTCGATGGGCTGGCTCTGCTGGAGCGGCCGCTGCCGTGGCGACGTGCTGCTGGTGCTGGAAAACGGTAATCCTCATGCTCGTTATGGTGTTGGTTTGCAAGGGCACGATGGCCAATACCTGTCGATGCTTGCTCAATGGCGCGTGCGGCCGACTAGCCCGATGAAAATCGACGGGAAAGATTTGACCGTTGCCGACTATATCGAAGAAGAAAAAATGACTTGCCGCAGTTGCACGGAGCTGACCTTCAAGCTTATTGCACTTTCGCACTACCTGCCGAGCGTCGCCAAATGGAAAAGTCGCAACGGAGAAGATTGGACGATTCCCAAGCTCTTAAAAGCAGAAATCGAAGCGTCGATTCGTGGTGCCGCTTGCGGCGGTACACACCGGTTGTTTGGCATCAGCCAAGCCTACAAAATTCGCTTGAAACGTGGTGAGCCACTCGACGGCGAATATGCCCGCGCTCACAAATACATTTCCGATTATCACCGTTACACGCTGAATTCACTGCAAAATCCTGACGGCAGCTTCAGCACCGAATGGTTCAACTATAAGTCTGACCGCATCGGCGACGTGGATCGCAAGCTGCAAACCACCGGCCACATTTTGGAATGGCTCGCTTGGTCGCTGCCCGATGAACAACTTCGCGATCCGAAAGTGATGAAAGCGGTCGATTTCCTCTCGGGCATTTTGCTTGCCGAACCTAACCGTAGCTGGAGCATTGGTCCTTGGGGCCACGGCTTGCATGCCTTGATGATCTATCACGAACGAATGTTTACCGAAGCTCCTCTGCCGCCGATCGAAGTAGTGAAAAGCGAGCCGCTGAAAACGGCCGCAAAACCTGCTGCTTCAAGCAGCAATCCGCCGGAACCAGCCTGCGATCACTGCGTCGATTCGATGCCAGCCAGCAAGCTGAAACCGGTTGCCGTAAAGAAGCCAGGCGAGCAATCTGATGGCTGTGTCGATTCGGTCCATGACAAAGACACGAACGCTTCGACAGCCGTTCTTCCTGACCCTGTCGCCCGCCCTGCCCCGGTGAGCAATTTGCGACGATAAAGGCCTGAGTAGCGTGAGTAGCAGTTAGCCATTAGCAGTTAGCGATTAGCTTTTGGCTAGATGCTGGATGGCTAAATCTGGATGCTTGATACTCGATGCTTGATGCGGATAAAGGGGCGAGAATCGGGGGGCGCGGGACGAGGGGGCTGAGCGAGGCGCGGAGGCATGGAGAAAGCATTGGATGCTTGATACTCGATGCTGGATGCAAACACAGTCTGGATGCTGGTTTCTGGATGGTGGGTCTTCGATCCTTGATGGATGATCAGGTTTGGGCAGCAGACGGGCGAATCTCTGCGCAACATCAATCGCCGCGGAACTCATTGCTGGCCGCGGATTGCTATTTCGAGTTGCCAAAGATCAGTAAGCAAAATGTACCAAATGTACAGTAGTAGTCAAGTAGACGGTAGGCAGTAGGCGGCGAATGAGTCGGGCGACAAAAGTGTGGAATGGGGAATGCGGAGTGGGGAATGAATGATGAATGAGGGTGTTCAATTTTTGTACACAATAGGAGGTGGCGCCGCCAAGATTGCGAAGATTGGGGTGGTGTGCGCGCCATCTTCGGGGGGCCAAGCGTTGCCTAGGCTTGCTAAATTGCCTGAATGTACAAATGTATCGAGTAGGCCTGAGGCTCGAGACTTTGAGGTAGGATGGAGTTCATGATCATGCTTTTTATTTTTTTCGGAGCGGAAGCGCGAAAGTTGATAACTCTCGAGAAAAGTGGGTTTTCTCAGTGAAAGTGCTTCCGGTTTATTTCCGTTTAGCTTCCGAATAGTTTCCGCTTTGCTTCCGGTTTATTTCCGAATAGCTTCCGGAAAGGTTTTTTCACCACGGAGGCACAGAGAAACAAAGAAGGCAGAAAAATAATCACGAAAACACGACAGCACGAAAAATAAACAGCGGAGGCAGCAGAGAAAACAGAGACAGGAGAGGTCCATCGGCTCACGCGAAGGCGCAAAGGCGCGAAGCTTCGTTTTGATGAGGGCATGGGTGCTCGCTTGGTGTCAATCTGTCAGGGTTTTTCTGATGTGGGCTTTTACTGACAGAATTCGAAGGGAAATGTGGTTTTGTTCGAGGGAAATTGAGTTTTAAGTTCCGAATTATGTCAGATTTGTGTCAGTGTTTTGGCAGTTTTTGACAGGTTTTCAGAGATTATTCGCCGATGCTAATAGTCAGTGTTAATCGTCTGGGCTGTCTGATGGCAAACGGTTGGCCCATTCATTAGATGTTGGATGACAAATCTGGATGCTAGATGCTGGATATTTGATGCTGGATGATCAGGCCCTGGAGAAAGGCAGATCACCGCGTAGTGCCGATCATTACGGACTAATCGTCATCCGCGGATTGCTGTTTCGAGTTGCCAAAGAACGTTTCTCAATTGTATCAAATGTACAGTATTAGTCAAGTAGGCGGATTGCGGTAAGCTGTAAGCGGTAAATATAGAGACAAGAGTAGTGGTAAAGTCGCTGGACTAGTTCACCTTTCTGCGGTCATTGGGGTCTACGCTGGGATTCCTAAAAGCAATCGATGAAGGATAAATGCAGTGCTGTTGTCAGGCTTAAATGTTGCGGTTTCAATGCTATACGTGCCCGGAATAAGATCAATTTCCAGTGTTTCTTCGGCTTGGACCTCCGATCCTGGAGCTGCCGAGTCAAATAAAAGTAATTTCTGCTGCCGCACATGAAACTGCAAACTCGTTAATTCAAAGATTTCGTCGGGAATGCTTTTCAGGTGTTGAATCGCCAACGACTCGTCATCAGCATACATCCACCGCACAAACAGCCCACCCGCCCCTTCCTCCAAAGGAAGCCAAGTTGTTTGCATTGGCTCGTCCCCCAACACAAGCCCGTCTTTGCCGCCAACCGACAAAACATCCACATAGTCAGCAAGAGCGACTTCACACGCGCGATCGTAATCAGTCGTTTCGCTTCCTAGTATTGGTTTCCAACCGTTCCACTGTTGCAGCACTTGTGCCGGCAGGAGTAAAAGCGGACCACCTGTAGAATTGATCCATTTCATTCTGATTTATCTTCATAAGCCGATAGCTATTATTTGTATAACAGACGGCGCAATTGGTTTGGTCGTTCTGCGAATTGCTGGGCGTTCATGATGACAGTTCTTACTCGCATTTAATTAAATTCTCAAAGATCGATAAGCGCTGCTCAGTCTCAACGCTGCTGCTTCTCGTTTGATCCAGTGTTTAGCAGTCGTCGTATAACCATTTTCAATCTTTTGGAATAAGCCCTTGCGAGGAAAATATTGGCTCTTTAGTACGTTTTAGTTTTTCGATTTGTTTGTTCACATCTTCGTGAACCTGCTTTCTTTCCTCTTCGCTGGGCATCCAAGGCCTGCCTGTTTCTGGTTGCAATCGATCGAGTTTCTTTAGAATGGCCTCTCCCATTTTGATCTGTTGCTCGTAAAGCGGCATGTCCTGATGATCCTGATACCATTTCCTCAAATCATCAAAGTCCACGAGAACCCGTATAATTCGTCCAAAAACATATGCTTCCAATGCTTCATAGGGTGCCGTTAAATCATCTCTTACTTTTCCCCAGCATAGATAGCGCACTGAAGCAACATGTTGATATCCGTTAAATCGATAGGTCGTTGAGTAATGTTCGTTGTCTCCACGTTCTTTCAGGCA
>CAZIGP010000183.1:0-7662 GCA_964538425.1 uncultured Pirellulales bacterium
GGTCATCAAGCTCGAGCGGACGGCATCGCTTGCATGCGCGATACCCAGCAGCGAGTGCGGCTTGCGTCGTGGAAAAATATTCGACGTTCTTTGGCAGCGGCTTGCGGGCAGGGCAAGTCGGGCGACAAAAAATGCCAGTCGTGCGAACCCCAAGATAGAAAACGCCGTCGTAAGAAGCGTCTTTGGCAAGATAGGCCTTTTGCATCTCGGCGGTGGTTGGTGTGGTGGGCATGTTGGCGGAGACCGGCGACAGATGGTAAACGAATGTTGAAAGTATCTACCTAGAAATTTAGCCGAGCTTGCTGGTTGCATTCCACCGAATTTCAGGCGTGGATGTTGGAATCTAATCTGAACAGTCTAGCCGATATGAACTCGCGGTTGGCGAGTTGAGTCGCGAGTGGCTTTGCGGATGAGTTCTTTGACCATCCAAGGAATGTTGCCTTCGCCAAGCAGCAGGAAATTTAGATTGGCAGCCAACGGTGATTCGTGCGACCAGCCGAAGATGACGTGGGGAGGGGTATTGTCGCCAGCACACATTTCCAAGCAAATGGCTGCAAGCACGTGTGAAATACTAACGCAGCGCGAGACACGAATCACTTCAAATTCGCCGTCGCGCTCAATTTGCATCAGTGGTTTGTGATAGAAGTTACTCGGGTCGCCCAGCGACGCTTCGATGAAAATAATCGGAGTCGTTGGATTGAGGCAATATTCTTCGCGCACGGTTTTGTATTTTTCGTCCAATGAAATGAGCCCCGGACGGTGTGGCACAAGCGCTTTCGAGCCGCTACGGCAAAGCTCTTCCCAGCGGTGTTGCGATGCTTGGTCAGCAAAATCAAACCCTTCGAAGCGCAATTCAGTGCTCCGAACCCAGCGTGAAACCATCGAGCTGACGATAATGGCCGCGACAAAGCTGGCAGCGATTGTGAGCCCTGAGGCATTCATGAGAGCGGTCAATCCAGCCATGACCAGAAAGAATGCACCGGCGCTGGCGGCAAGGGTCGTCAAAAAAATGCGTTTGCGGTTGTCGCTTGCCTGCCCAAGATCTGTCGCTGCTGCTCAACCGGCGCCGGCGAGCAACATAAGCACACTGGTAGCGTAAGCCCATTGTTGTGCGGCAGGGCTGGCATGAAATACGACCGTAATGAGCAATACAACAGCGTTGAGTACATGCACAACGACTCCCACCTTGCCAGCCCAACTGATTTCCATTCCGAGCCGATGTAAATAATGTGGCAGCAAGTTTCGCAAGCCCAACGTGACACTGGCTCCTGCAAGACAAAGCACCGCAACGGTGGACAGATCGTAGATGTCTCCAAACACCTCACCGACGAGTGGTAGTTTGGATTCGCCGTTCAATTCACCGGCCAGCGGCGATCCGTGAGCGATATATGCCAAGGCGCGGTGCTGTGCTTTGCCGTCAGGGCCCAGTTCTGCGTACGGAATGGCCAGCGTGGTAACAACGACTGCACTGATGAGGTAAATAGCCATGATCGAAGTGGCCGCCAACATGAGCTTGCGCGTGTTGCGCGCGCGACCTTCAGAAGTCTCAGCTTCTATCGCCGTGCCACTGCGAATTTTTGGCACCACGGTCATCATCATTTCGAAACCACTCAGCCCGAGCGCCATTTGCGGAAAAGACCAAAGGGCTATTCGCACCCATGCCCATGGCCAGGAGCTTTCTGTGGAGGCGATTACATTGCCGGGAGCCGGATGGCGACAAAAAATCGTGTCGAGCCAGTTTTGCCAAATTTCAGGGTGCTGAAAAAGCTGAATCAACACAACCAGAATCAAAACTGCCGATAGAATGAGATAGCAAACAATTGCAACGACAGTCATTAACAAAGTTCGGCGCATGACACTGCGCTTGAATAGCTGCCAGAGGCCAAACGAAATTAAAGAGAGGCCCAACGTGGTAGCAACTTGCGGCTCGGCAAGTCGTCGCAACAAACCGGCGAGTGGCGCCCAAATGGGGATGCTCTCAAACCAATCGTCTGCAGGCTTGGGAATTTGCTCGAGTAAATGCTGGCCGTGCGGATTATGAATGAGATGCACGGCTGCATCAGCAAGCGATAAGCTGCGGGTAATGACAAAGTCGGTCGACGCAAAGCCCAACAGTGCAAGCACAACAAATTTACCGCGCCAACCAGGGACCAAATCTTCCATCATGCCGATGGCTCCACGGCCACCTTGGGATCGCCCGGCAACGTACCAATAGACTGGAAGCGCTAATAGAAAAGTAACCAACACGACAAAACCGGCAGCGATCGGTGCCCAAGGTCCCGCAGCTTCTACGGCAATCGACGGCAAGTAGGCAAGCGTGCTGAAATAATCGACGCCGACGAGGCAGAGGACGAGCAGCCAGTGATGTGGAACTGGAGCAGTGGCAGAATCGCGAGGATCTGGCATGTGGGTAACAAGAATGCGAGAAGCAGAGAATGAGAGAAGGGGACTGATGCCTGATACCTCTTCTTACTCACAATTTCTTTTTACTTCTCCTTTTCTTCGTCTTCGTCTCTTTCGACTACGGAACGTTGGTGCAACACTCGATCGAGATCTTTCCAAAAGAAGAACAAGCCGATGATATTATCCCAGTGCTTAATGACGTTTTGATGGTTGTCGACTGCCACTAGGTCGCCGCCACCGAAAGTGAGGATTGTTTCCAAAACATCGCGATACTTGGTGCGGAAGCGTAGACCGACGCGATCAGTCAGTTCGCTACCCTCGCCAAAATGAAATTCGCCAATTTCATTCGGGCTAAACTTCTTGCGGCCATTGAGCGCCATGTGCAGCAGTGAACCGATCCATGGAAGTAACAACAGCCAGCTCAACACGGTGGCTGTGCCAGGATCGAGCTTTGGTTGCAAGCTGCGCAGGTAAGCAAACACTGGAGACAAAACGGCCACGTTTTTCAATTGCTCGACGTAGTTTGAAGCCAGCCAAATCAGTGTGAAAATTAATACCCATAGCGCCAGCTTGCGTGTGCTGAAGTCGTACATCAGCGTGACGAGAAAATACATCAACATCCAAACGTATACCCAGCCAAGAAAGCCAGCCCAACTGGGCCACGCTCTGACGATGGCCGACGAAACAAAACCTACTAAGATCGGCAGCCACAGAAAAAAACTAGGGTGAGCCGAATAAACCGTGACTTCGTCGAGCTTTCCTTGCGGGCGACGAAAGAATGCGACGGGCAGCGTGATCATAAACTTCGCAAATTGCCACACGGCAGAGAAAGCCTGTCGAATCACTCCTGGCTTGGAGTTGGTCGATAGGTCTTTATCATCGCCTTGTCGATACTCTTCCCCGGCAGTTCGCTCTGGAAGGTCATTCATACAACATTGCCTTATGGAGACGTAAAATAAGCGGCTATTTTAGCGATCGTTCGACCAGATCGCCATTATGTAAATCGCGCGATTCCCATGAACCATAGGATTACGATGAATAAGAAGTATTCGTTATCTCGAAGGAATTCTTGGACCTAGAATATCCTGCCAGAATTGCGGGATTAGGATTGTTCTGCCAACCAAATTGCCAAGCCGAGTAAATTTCGGCGGCAAGTAGCGCCGCTGAAGGAATTGTTATTTGGTAGCTTGGCCTGCGGTGACGGCAAAAGGCGATCGACTTCAGCGCGGTTGAGCCATTGATCGAGCCTACCGCGCAGAGGTTCTGCGAACTGCCGAACAGCGTGCCACTTTGGTCCATCAAAGTCGTAAAATCGCCAGTAACGCTGTCGTTCGATTCCGCACCAACGACGCCAATACCATTTGTTCCAAGCGCGTTCGACGGGGATAATTTTATTCAATCGTTGGCGGCAACGTTGTAACCACGAGGGATCGATCCAGCCATGATGCCAGGAATTCACATCGATTGGAATCGACAGCAATTGCGGAAATTTCTTTCGCAACAATTCCTTTTCCAGCCGTTTTCCCATGATCATCTGCGGCGGAATATCAATGATTGTTTGCAGCCACAAATGATCGGCAATAAATAATAAAGGCCAACTAAAGAAACTTAACTGCCACAATGTGTTACCAAGATGATACCGATGGCGGTTGTACATGCGCGAGTGAAACACCAATCGATGGGGCAGATCCTTGTGTTGGTAATACTCACGATTGAACGATTGCCAAATGTCCTCGACCAATTCAGCAGCATTACTGCATTGCAGAAGTTTAATTAGTTCCGGTGCGGGCATACCCCATTTTGCAGTATCGTTCACAAATTCCGTGAATGACCATTGCCCAGTTGCCGGATTGTATCCACTGTCATAAGAAAGTCCGCCGAGTAACGAATCTAAACTCATGCCCGACCAATAGCATGGAGCCGATTGTTGCAGCACTGTGTCGGCATCAGTCAATTCACCAGTGCCGATGCCAGCAGAAAGATTCAACCAACGAAGTCGATCTTTCGCTCGCTCGATGAATTGATCGGGCTCGACTTCGTCTTCCACGAGCCGAAAGGGAAAACCGAGCACCTCGGCGACATCTGCGGCAGCCAGTGCTTCAAAATCGTGCGGCTTGCCGAGGCAAATGCCGGTGCATGGGATGTTGGCCTCTTGGATGTAACCAGTCACAATGCGCGAGTCGAGACCACCGGAAACCAATTGAGTTGTTTTCACACCCGAGGGTGTATGCCGTTGAATGATTCGTCGCATGGCCGCATCGACAATTTCTACCAGTTCTGAAAAGCTAGTGTTTGCAAATCGATTGCTCCCCCAAATACGATATTGAAACTGCTCCTGCGGAACATAATGCCCGGCGCTCGATCGTTCAACAATCAGCCTGTGCCCTGGCGAAAGGCGGCGAACGCCTGCAACCAACGTACGGTTGGCGACGAGACCGTTGGCCATCAGCATTCCGGCAATGCCTTGCAGATCAGGCTGAAAATCAAAGGCCGGATGCGCGGCAAGCAGTTTACAGCTAGACGTGGCAAGCAAAACGCCGTTTTGATGCCAGTAGTAAACAGGAAAAAAGCCCAGTAAATCTGCCGCTATGATCAGCCGCTTGGTGTGCTCATAGACTGCTGCAACGTGGTAAGCATCGAGTGGTTCGCTTGGCTTGCCATCGAGTTCTGTTGCCCAGCGCTCGCGCAATTGCGCCGCATTGAGCCATTGGCCGCTGTCGTTGATTGCGTGCCCAGCCAGCACGGCGACGGAGTCTGGTGTCGTCTCCTCGCTCCAAGGTGCATGCTCGCCAAGCCACCAGATCATGGCTAGGTCGTCAAGTTGCTGCTCAAATGTTTTCAATCCAGTCACAGGCGCGGCAATGCTTCGCGCTTGCTTGAGAAAGGCAGTGCGCCGAACTGGATTGTTATCGAGCGCTAGCACAAAATTCGCCAACAAATCCTCCTTCCTGCCCGTGCCAATCATAGGAAGACAAGAATGCTGGCAACAAGGCGGAATTAGAGGGGTTTCTCGTATTGTTCGCGGCCACTAAACCGCGATACACTTTCCGCTTGACTGGAAATCGCGGTGGTTAGCATTCACGGCTTGGCGAACAGGTAACTTATGCGCTCGCAATTGCACATCGAAATTGAGCAGCCCACGCAGCGAGATGGAATGATCATCCTTGGGGCCACTGTCAACGGCCACCCACGAAGGCGGAATCGCAACGGCAAAATATGGATCGAAGTTCCTGCTCAATTTCAGCCGTGGCTGACAATTCAAGGCCAAGCCGACGATTTACACGACGCATTTGCCAGGATTTTTCTGGTCTCGGCGATGGAAGGAAATTGCGATCTGGTAATTCACGGCAATGTGACCACTAGCCTGCTGGCGAATCTGGAACGCTGGCAGGCGATCGCATCGACGTGGTGGCCAGCCTACTCGCGCGTCGAGCTACGGGCCGATGGCGAAGTTTCTGTAACAACGGAAACAAACCGTTTTGATTCGCGAAAAACTGAAACTCTACTCGCTTTCAGCGGTGGACTAGACTCGATTGAAACTCTGTACGGCCACCGGCTGAATCGTCGTGGCCGCAATACGCGAAATGTGACCGCTGGATTGTTTGTCCACGGCTTCGATGTGGACTGGCAAGACGAGCGATTTGCGGCGGCCTTTGATCGCGTTGGACAACTTTGCAAGTCGGTTGAAGTCGAGCTACTTGACGCCAGGTCGAACTTAAAACAAATGCTGCCGAATTGGTCGATAAGCCACTGTGCGGCCATCACCGGAGTAATGTCTCTTTTTCAGCGGCAATTTGCCGCTGGCTTGTTGGGGTGTTCCTGGGCCTACAACAATTTTGAGTTTGTCACGGTAGGCAACGGATCGACGGCCATTACCGATCCGCTGTTATCGTCGGGCGCGTTTCAAGTTTTTGCCAGCACGCGAATTGAAAAGACGCTTGCGCTCCGCAATCAGCCCGAAGTTTGGAAATGGCTGCGTGTTTGTTACCAAGGAGAAGACCCTTCAAAAAATTGCGGTGTATGCGAAAAGTGTGTTCGTCAAATGCTATGCATGCTGGCCGCGGGCGTGAATGATTTCAGCGGCTTTGAATCGCCATTAACGATAGAAAAGGTTACGGCCGTGAAGCCGACTGGAACTGCCATCGAAAGCGAATGGCGATCGTGTTATGCCTTTGTTCAGCAGGGCGAGCTTCAAGATCGCGCCGAATTTCAAGCGATGGGCAGGGTACTGGAACAATATGCTCAGAACCGGCCTGGCGTGCCGGTGCATTTATTGCCAATGGCTGAACAACGACGCAAACGCAGACGGTGGCTGCAGCGTATGTTTGGCATGATTTGAAGCGACAGATCGACCTGTGGTGCGGTCAACGAAATTAGGCCGCTCGCTTCGCAGATTTCTTTTTTGTGCCCCAGCCGGTGAAGAATCGCAAAATCGTCGGCCGCGATTCATCGATCGCTGTTTCCAAGTTTTCGGCAAAATTGCAGCCGAGGTCGCGCAGCCAAGTTTCGTACATGCCACGGTTTTTGTGATATGAATTTGGCAGAATTGTGGTCTCTCGGCCAAGAATCAAACCAGAGATTGCAAAGTGCAGGCGATCGGTAATGATTCGTTCGTATTGAGCGGCGAGTTCCAAGTATTGTTGTGGTGTGTCGCACATTTTTACTGGATCTCGTGTTAGCCAAGGACGTTTTACCCCTAGCTCGCAATCGCGACGAATGAAGATGCCGAGCTCCGATCGAGGGCGAGTTGAAGTGGAGTATTCCAATCCTAACGCCATGTCCGGTGCCAAAACGCCATGTGGACAAAGCTCTAAGCTGCGTCGCTCTCGCACATAGACTCGGCGATAAGGTCGGTCTTCTGGCGTGATGAACGACTGTGGCAGGATCGTTATCGGCAAATCGAACGATAATGCTTTTTCACGCAGGTCCCAATTTGCTTTGTAAAAGCTGCCCATGTTACCACCGCCGCCAAATACCAGCTCATCAACTTCTGGCGGTTGATCGAGGGCTGCTAACTGCCAAGAGATTCCGTAGGCATTAAAAAGTTGGACTGTCGCCCATTCAATTAATTGATCGCCCACATTTCCTACGGGGCGAACAAAACCAATACGCTTGCCACGTAACGGTTCTAAAACTTCAGCGAAGTGTCTCGGCAAAAGCAGGGGCATACGCCAGGCGGGGTTGGGTTGGAAGGCAAACCAGAGCGTCCAAAAATTTTGGAATTTTGCAGACGCGTGAAAAGGCAGAACCTGGAAGAGG
>CAZIGP010000184.1:0-3506 GCA_964538425.1 uncultured Pirellulales bacterium
TGCCCTTATGACGGTTGATGTTTTTTTCAAAACGGGCTTTCAGTATTTTGATCAGTTCTTCTCGCTGTTTTGACGACAAATCTTTTTTACTTTTTTTGGTGTTACTCATACTCATCTTTAGTTGAATAGGTGTGTCTGGCTACTCTGAAATGTTTTATTATGGCGATAACTTGTCAGTAGCGCTCATTCCGGCTTCGGCTCAGCGCAGTTAAGTTGATTTTACTCTTTATCTTTTAAAACGTCGTAGGTAGTGATCTCAAGCAGAAATCCGTCGGGATCAAAAAAGTAAATTGAGTGTGCAATCTCGTGGTCCCGAAATTGAAATGCAATGCCTCGTGTCTGAAGTTCAGTTTGCGCTAATTGAAAGTCAGTATATGTTGTAGCCCTCAAAGCAAGATGCCAGGCTCGACCATCCGTGGGAGCTGGCTCATTCTCTTTTTGGGGAAACAGCGTGACGAATGTCGAACCCAGACGCAGAATGATCGGAACACCCGACCACTGGTCTAGAAACACGTGCTCGAATCCAAGGGTGCTCACGTACCATGCCTTCGTCGCTTCTGGCGAGGCGCATCGCAAAGCGATGTGATCGATTTGCTCCAAATTCATTATAAATCACCGCGTGAGTTCAATATCATGGCTTTACGACACGCTCGATCACGATCTTAGTATTGGGTTGAATCTGTTGGAAGGCACTCTCGGTGGGGTAGTTGGCGTCATGGGGTCGAACACCATCAGATCCAATGCAAATCCAACTACGTCTTGTCGCCGGGAATCGATGAAATAAGAAGCATTTCGGCGATCGATTTGAAGCACTTCCTCATTTGTGGTGCCGAGTGCCATTCTCTGCTCGCTTGGGCATCTTATTAATCCAGCTTGACTTCCTAGGGAGAAAAGAGCGACAACTGTCTTCCAACAGCCAGATTTAAATCGGAGGACAATCTTGTGGGACGAAATATCGTCATTTGCTGCGACGGTACTAACAATCAATTCGGCGATGAAAACACGAACGTTGTCCGGCTAATTCAGTGTCTCGATCGGACCCCTGGGCTGCAACGGTTGTACTATGATCCGGGAGTGGGAACACTGCCAGAACCTGGCAGAATGATGGGGATCAGTAAATGGCTTTCTAAAACCGTGCAACTGGCTTTTGGCGTTGGGCTCACGACCAACGTCACAGAAGCTTATTCTTTTTTAATGGATCACTGGGAACCCGGCGACAAAGTCTTCATGTTCGGGTTTAGTCGTGGTGCTTACACGGTTCGCGTGCTTGCCGGCATGCTTCATACCATGGGATTACTTCCACGAGGCAACTATAACCTTGTTCCCTACGTTCTGCGACTTTACAAATCGATCCGCCGAAAAGGTTTGACTCGAGAAGTAAGAATTCGCGAGTATGAAGTGCTCTGCGATACATTCCGAGAAACTTTTTGCCGCGAATCGGGCCAACGGGATCGTAGGTTTCACACCCATTTCATGGGACTGTGGGATAGCGTTTCTTCCGTGGGCTGGATTTGGGAACCGACAAGATTTCCGTACTCTCGAAAAAACCCCAGCGTCAAGATTATCCGCCATGCAATTTCGATCGACGAAAAGCGCGCGTTTTTTCGACAGAATGTGATGGAACCTTTAGAAAAGCAGGATATGAAACAGTATTGGTTCCCGGGTTCACATGCCGATGTTGGTGGCGGCTATGCACCCTCTGAGGGTGAGCTCTGGAAAGAACCTTTTGCATGGATCGCCAGGGAAGCCAAGAAGGCAGGGCTTAACCTCAAAAATGAATGGATTAACGCGACGATTGCACCGGTTCCCGATCCCTGCCCACCTTGGCCAAAGCAGATCCACCAATCTTTGACCAAGGCTTGGTGGATTGCGGAGGTTATCCCCAAGTACCACCGTTCATCCTGGTGTCGGCTGCGTTGCAATTTGTTTCGAGCGCGAAAGATTTCAACTCCAGCAGCGATTCATCGGAGTGCATTTCGCAAAGACTATCGACCGACAGGTTTGCCCATTGATTTTCTTCACAATACGGAATTGCGTGCTGAGGATGAGTCGGCTGAATATCGTCGTTAAGAATTCCTGTGCGGGAATGCAAGTTAAAGTTCCATGCATTACCGAGTGATTTCTTCAAGGCACAATCAGGATTGAAAGACGCAATGGTCTCGATTGCATCTGAAAAACTACTTGCTAAAATCGTTTCTCTATAAAAAACACTATTTAGCGACGATTGCCTAGCTTGAGCGAATCCTCGGACCATTCTTCGACCGACACCTTGGCAGCCGCATTAAAACGGCATGGCATTGAATTGTCGCCCGAAAAAATTGAATCGACCGATCGTTACTGCCAGCGTCTCTGGGACTGGAATCAACGATTAAATCTCACGCGGCATACGACGTACGAAAAATTTGTGAGTCGTGATGTTATTGATAGTTTGCAACTCACAAATTTGCTGCAGCCCAAAGAGCGAGTGTTGGATGTTGGCACTGGTGGGGGAGTGCCTGGGGCTGTGATTGCCATTTTACGACCGGATTTGAAAGTATTACTGTGTGATTCGGTAGCAAAAAAAGCAACGGCGATTGAAGCAATCGTTCAGGAAGCTAAGCTGCCCGTGAAGGTGCACCATGGCCGAGCGGAATCGTTACTTGAAAAGAAACGATTCGATACGCTAGTCATTCGTGCAGTTGCACCTCTGGAAAAGCTACTCGGTTGGTTCAAGCCTCATTGGGAAAATATTGGTCGGCTACTGGTAATTAAAGGACCTAGCTGGGTCGAAGAACGTTCGTCGGCACGGCATCGTGGATTATTTGCAGGTTTGCAATTGAGAAAAGCCGCTA
Source organism: uncultured Pirellulales bacterium (assembly GCA_964538425.1). Lineage (GTDB taxonomy): Bacteria > Planctomycetota > Planctomycetia > Pirellulales > JADZDJ01 > JADZDJ01. The sequence goes on from CAZIGP010000184.1 coordinate 2,832, forward strand.
GCTATCCTCTTGTGGGCACTGATTCGGAAAGCGTGATTTTAGAGATCAAGCCCATTGAATCCTCCATTAAATCTGTGTGAAGCGGTGAGTTGAGGAGAAGATTATGAACGGGTAATGGAAATTACCCAGTTCATCCGTAAGTTTATTGCGACTTAAAAATGCCGTCACCGAAGGGGTAGAGCTTTCCGATTCTATCAACGATAGCATTTCTACCGATTTGTTGGATTTCGCCGGTTGTATCGCCGATACGACTTACAGAGAACACCGTCTGTTCGGAGGAGGGCATTGGCCAAGACGTGTTCTGGGGGGATACGCGTCGCTTCTTTTCCGCCCCCGCTTATGGCGCTGACGCGTGAATCTGGGGAAAAAGGATTTTCACGATCATGAAGAGTTATTGCCTTGCGCTGCTGACTGCGCTGACCCTGTCGGCCGGCAGCGGATGTTGCTTGATGGATCACTTTTTAGGCCATCATTGCGGTCATGGTGGCGGTTGCGACTCGTGCGCAGGAGAGGCCTGCAGCTATTGTGGGCCACATTGTGGCGCTTGTGGTTGTTGCGGTGGGGATTGCTCGTGCCCACCGGGAGATTGTGGTGCAGGTGGTTGTGGACCGGGCGGCTGTGCGAAAAAAGGCGAGATGCCTGCCGAACGCCCCGTCATGCAGCCTCACCAAGAAG
>CAZIGP010000184.1:3516-7614 GCA_964538425.1 uncultured Pirellulales bacterium
TTAGCTACAACGAAGCCGCGGTTACTCCGGCTGGATTTCATCGGGGCATGCATGGACCGGCGGCGGATTGCGAAGGCCACATGGAATTTCAACCGAATTGCCCATCGTGCCGACAATGCCGGGCGCCGTGCGGACGAGCGGGCAACTGCTCTCCATGTCCGAACTGCTGCGACGGTCACCGTGCTGTGGCCGATCAACTCGGTGGGCCAGCCGGTCCTCCGTGTGGACAAGTTACCTATCCATACTACACCACCCGCGGTCCGCGAGATTTTCTGCTAAACAATCCGCCGCGAATTGGACCGTAATCAAAGAATTTGTTAGTGACTTCTCTGAGGGGGGAATGCGAAAGGCGAGAACCCTGCAAGGCGTTTTCGCCTTTTTGCTTTGATGCTGCTGATTCATCGGATCTTAAAGCATCCGAAAATAACGACAGCTCATCTCAATGTAGAAACATTGCTTTGTTGCTTGTCGATTTCTGGAAAAGCGGAATTGTTTGATTCATCTCCAAGTTTTTCCCTTGCTTCTGCAGCCAACGCTTCGTATCGATCGCGAATTTGTTCTAGCTCTGCCTCTTCCAATTCTTCCAGGTCTAGCATCGCGTTATGGGCACCTTCCATCGAGCGGATTAATTCGTCGAGCTTAATCTGCAGTGCGGCACTATCTCGATTTTGAGTGTTTTGAATCAAGAACACCATCAGAAATGTAACGATTGTGGTACTCGTGTTGATAACGAGTTGCCAAGTATCGTTGAAATTGAATAGTGGACCGGTTATCGCCCAAACAATAATCACCGTCACCGCTAACAAAAAAGCGTACGGATGCCCCGTCGCATGCGCGGCCCATTTGGCGAATCGGTTAAACCAAGATTTGCGTATCATAAGTAGCTTTCTCATTTTGAAAGTGACGCATCTTACTTATACCGGTGCAATCGTAATGCCAATCGGAACATAATTTTTACGACGACTTTGTTGGAAGCAAAACTGGCCGAACTTCGCCCTGGCATCGATTGTCGTGTTGCATGACAATGATGCCCAGCCTGGCCTTGGGATACCTTTTGTAGCTCAAAATGACTGTGACTTCGCACGCCACTTTGCCGCTGACGGAGATGCCCGGAACGTTGCGGCCGATGTTGCGGTTAGCGTTGCCGGTGTTGGCAGAGCAGTTGCTTAATTTGCTGCCTAGCGTTACAGACCGATTTCTCGCCGGACGTTACCTTCACGGTGATCATTATCTGGCCGCGATCAACCAGTCGGCCTATGTGCTTTGGCTATTCACTTGCTTGTTTGCAACGGTTTCGATTGGTGCCACGGCGCTGGTCGCTCGATTTGTCGGTGCACGTGATTTTCCGCTGGCCCGACGGGCAGTTCATCAATCGCTAATTTTGGGCATGATCTTTGTAGTCCTAATCGTAGCGATTGCAATTATTTTTGGTCATCAACTTATTGGCATGACAGGCTTAAAGCCTGACGCCGCAAAACTTACCGAAGAGTTTCTGGGCATCATCCTAATTGCGATGCCAGCGATCATGATCGAACAAGTCGGCATCGCATGTTTGCGTGGATCGGGAGATACAGTTTCAGGAATGATTGCCATGATGGCGTTAAACGGCATCAATGCCGCTATGAGTGCCGCACTATGCGCTGGATGGGGACCACTGCCAGAACTTGGTTGGAAAGGATTAGCTCTTGGCACGACAACCGGATATTATGCCGGAGCCTTTATCGTGCTCATGCGTTTGGTCTACAGCCGTAACGGCATTAACGTAAGCTGGAGATTGCTGAAGCCCGACACCGATTTGCTTCGTCGCTTGCTGCGTGTGGGGTTGCCTGGCGGAGCAGATTTTGCAGCGATTGTCGGGTGTCACCTCTGGTATCTAACAATTATCAATAGGGTGAGCGAACTGGCTGCCGCGGCTCATGGCATTATGAACGTCACCGAATCGCTCAGTTACTTGCCGGGAATTGCCTTTCAAGTAGCGGCTGGTACGCTGGCCGGCCAATTTTTAGGGGCAGGCGATTCGCATCGCGCCAGCATCAGTGTGCTGAGGGCTTGTTTGGTGGGCTGCGGGGTGAGTACCATCATGGGAGCCATGTTGCTACTCTTTTATCAACAGATTACTGGTTTTTTTGTAGGCCCGCAGCAGCATCAAGTTGCTCAATTGGCAGCTTCCTCGCTGTGGATTGCTGCTATTGCGCAGCCGTTTTTAGCATTGGCGATGGTTTTCAGCGGGGCTTTGAGAGGCGCCGGTGATACGCGTTGGCCACTAATGTGCACGTTCGTTGGCTTTATCTGCGTACGCATTCCGCTCGCGTATTGGTTAGCGTGGGATAAAATCGAATTGCCCGGCACCGACATTGTTGTTTCGGGCTGGGGCCTGGGACTGCAGGGTGCATGGATAGCCGCTGTGAGCGATATTATCGTGCGCTGCAGCCTTGTCAGCTATCGCTTTTTCCATGGAGGGTGGAAGCATGCACGAATTTAGTTCGATTCGCGATAAGTTTCTGGGGGCGATTGAACCACTGGCGCTGCTGCTGCAAGAATTGCTTTTCGATCTCGATTGAGCGGTGGATAAATTCGCTCACAGTTAATGGTTTGTTTTGTCTTTTTTGCTGTCGCACCTTGGCTGACGACGTGCCGATCCCAACCTTCGGTGTAGACCGCACCATAAGGACCAAGATCCAGCACTGTTACGTACCAATCGATTCGCAGCGGCAACATTGGCAATCCAAATAAATCGCAGGCAACATTATTTCCTGCAAATCGTCCCATCGGCCGGCCGTGTTGACAGGACATTACCGAAGAATGCGCATCGTCCACCATCGCCCAGGCCGAGTCACCAGCGGCAAACATATTTGACACCCCGCGGACTCGCATAAATTCATCAACGGGCAACCGGCCAAAACGGTCACGCTCAACAGGAATCATGCTGGTGAGCGGATTGGCTCGCATCCCTGCGCACCATACAACTGTTGCGGCAGGAATTTGTTCGCCGGATTTTAGTATGACACCATGGCGATCAACTGCTGCCACTTCGATGCCAAGTTTCGTTTCGATGCCTAGTGATCGAAGTGCCTCTTCGATCACTGGGCGGGCTGATTCCCCCATATCGGAACCGACGTGCGGGTTGTGATCGGCAAGGATGACTCGAATTTGCGGCGGCAGGTTGGCGCGTTTCAAAATTGTCCACAATTTGCCAGGCATTTCGGTCGCTGCTTCAATGCCGGTCAGACCTGCACCAACAACGACAACCGTAAATCGCCCTGGCAAATCGGGTTGCTGGGGAAGAGCTTCTAAGTGAGCGTTTAACTTGGCCGCCGCGGAATAAGTATCGATATCAAACGCAAATTCACCAAGCCCGGGTAAATTAGGTCGCACTAATTGGCTACCTAACGCAAAAACCAACCGATCAAACGAAATCGAGTTTGAATCGCTTCCCGAATTTAAAATTACTTTTTGTGAAACCAAATCAATGTCTTTGACATTGGCTTCAATTTGGCGCACGCCAATCGGCTCAAGCACGTCATTCAAAGGGACACGAACCGTCGTCAAATCGGCTTCATAATTTCGTACACGAATGCTGTGGAACTTATCTCGGTTGACAAGTGTTACTTGTGCTTTACCAGCGTCGTAGCCCAATTCATCCAATTTCCGCGCTGCTCCAACGGCGCTCCATAAGCCGGCAAACCCACCACCGAGAACGACTATTTGCTTGGTGCTCATGGCAACCGTGTTTCCATGCTAAAAATAATTTTTGAATTCCTTACACGAATATTTTACTGCTAATTAACGGTTCTTTCTGCTGCCCTATGCACTGTAAGCTAGTGCATGTAGGTTAATAATGAGAAAGAGGCGGATTTTCCGATTTTATTTTAGCGGTCGTAGTAAAGCATCTGCTATCCATGTCAAATTCCGTTCATGTCATTGCTGGGCCGGCCCGTAGCGGAAAAACCACTGCGCTGATTGAGCGCTATCGCCGGGAACTGGTGAACGGACCAATCGGCAGTGCTTTGTGGATTGCTCCGACCAACAGGGCCGTTGATGAAATCCGCTGCCGATTGATCGACAGTGGACTAAGTGGATGCTTTTCTCCTGGTGTAT
>CAZIGP010000185.1:0-7145 GCA_964538425.1 uncultured Pirellulales bacterium
GGACTTAGCAACCGTTACCGTAGTTTCGATCGCGCTGGTTGGCACTTTGTTGTGCTCGATAGCATTCATAGTAGCGGAGGTGGCCCAAAAGTTTACGAAGGACGGCTCGATGAAGAGCAATTCGAATGGCTGGTCGACGATTTAAAGAAAGTCGATGCGAAAACGCCAGTATGCCTGCTATCACACATTCCGATCATGTGCGTCTGCGTGGTGTTCTACAGCAAAAAACAGCCAACGGATTTAGATTATCAGGTCTCCGGTAGGACCGTTCACACCGACGCTTTGCGCTTGATGCAATTGTTTTCCAAACATCCTAATGTAAAGCTGTGCCTTAGCGGACACATCCATGACATCGACCGTGTGGATTACAACGGCGTCACTTATCTTTGCAATGGCGCCGTAAGCGGTGGGTGGTGGAAAGGCAAACACCATGATTGTGACAATGGTTATGCCTTGGTTGATTTGTTCAACGATGGTTCGTTTGAACACCAATACGTGAATTATGGCTGGAAGACACGCCCGGCATAAGAACTGTATTTTGTGCAGCCGTTAAATCACGGATTCACTTGCCCGCGTGACGGACGCGTCGTGATTATCGCCGGCTTTTTTGGTTGTTTCGTCTTCGCCAGTGAATTTGATCAGCGATTCTGGTAGCTCGACGCCGCCAATTTCTTTCATGACTTGCATCATCGGTGGCATGGTGCGGGCCATATTTTGCAGGAAGCTGGCCGTGTTTGTCGTACCATTATGGTTGCCGTTCTCCCAGACAACGACTTTGTCGAACTTGATGTTTGAGATGGCTTTGGCACTGGCATCCACGAGGTTGTCGAAGTGTTCGAGCATAAGCAGTTGAAACGCTTCTTTGGCTCCGCCGCAAGCTTCGATAATGCGTTGCAAACCTTCGCCTTTTTTGGCGAGGATTTCGTATTGGCCACGGGCTTCGGCTTCGAGCTTGGCGAAGATGGCTGATGCTTCGCCTTGAGCTTCGAGTTTGCGTTTTTCGGCTTCGGCTTCGGCTTCAACCACAATGCGGGCTTTTTCAGCTTTGGCGGGGGCTTCAACAGCGGCTCGGCGTTCGGCTTCAATTTTTTCGGCTTCGGCAAGCGCGGCTTTGGCCATGGCACGGTTTTGAATTTCGAGCACCTTGGCTTCGGCCTCACGTTTGGCGGCTTCTCCTACCTGATAAGCTTCGGCACGCTTCACCGCAAGTTCTGCCTGTGAAGCTGCGACCACGGCTTGCGATTGGTTTTCACCTTCGATTGCTTTGGCATTCGCTTGAGCAACGGTGATACGCATTTGCCGTTCGGCATCTTTCACGTGTGAATCTTGCTCGAACTTTGCTTTTTGTTCACCAATGGCTTGTTCTTTAGCAAGCTCGGCGATGCGCACTGCTTGTTCGCGTTCGGCTTCGCGAGTACCAATTTGACGCAGTTTGGTGGCGCTGGCGACTTGGATGGCTTTATCACGATCGGCTTCGGCCACGCGGCCTTCACCCAATCGCACCTGATCGGCCACGTCGCCGCGGGCTTGTTGAATGGCCTGGCTGGCGGCCTTCTGGCCGATGGCATCGATGTAGCCGCTTTCGTCCGTGATGTCGGTGATATTGACGTTGATCAATACAAGGCCGATCTTACGCAGTTCAGGTTCGAGCGATGCTTGAATGCTTTCCATGAAACGTTCACGGTCGCGGTTGATTTGCTCGATGCTCATCGAGGCAATCACCTGCCGCAATTGCCCAAAGATGATGTCTTGAGCTTGCTTTTCGACATCTTGAACATCGAGGCCGAGCAACCGAATCGCTGCATTTTGCATTACTTCTGGCGTAGTGCCGATGGCGACTGTGAATACGCTTGGCACGTTGACACGGATATTTTCCATCGACAACGCACCGCGGAGTGGGATTTCGATCTGAATTGGTTCCAGGCTTAGGTAGGCGTAGTCTTGAATCAGCGGCACGACGAACTTCGCGCCACCGTGGATACACTTTGCCGCGTCACCGCCGCGTCCTGCTTTACCGTAGATAATTAGAATGCGATTGCTAGGACAGCGTTTATAGCGCGACGCAAAAAGAGAAACCAAGCCGAATAAAAATATCGCGATTAATACTCCGCCAATGGCCAACCAGAGTGAGCTTTTTGAAAGATCCAATGGGTCTTGTGCGAGCAACAATAAATTAGACATGGCTGTGTGCCTCCGTTTCCAAAAGTCGTTCAACCTCAACGGTGTCAGGTCCAATAACACTAATCACTTTAACTTTAGCTCCACTTGGGAGCCGATCTTGATGAGTCATGGCCTGAAATTCGACAACTCGGTTTTGTAAGTTCATTTGGATTTTTCCCGAGCCGCTGTTGCTGCCCGGGATGGGAATATAAACCGTTCCCCGCTGGCCTACCGCGCGACCAATTTGTAAGGTGCCATCGGCGTTAAATTTGTGTAAGCCGCGAATCATGTAGTACACGCCGTACATGGCGGCTATACCGGCGCCAAAAGCAATCACTAAAGTTGCTGTGTCGGAAAAATTTGCTTCGCGTGCTGCTTTTCCAGCGATGCCAAAAAAAGCCACAGCCGCTACAACAGTTTGGAAAGTAAGGACTTTAAAAAACCAAACGGTGCTGTGATCGGCCGAATCGTGTGCATGGTCGCCGCCGGAAGTATTGTGGCCGCCGTGTGCGACATCATGCGAGCCAACATCGTGATGTACGTCGCCCGAAAAATCGTGGCTACCGACATCGATGCCAGCATCTCCACCTGTGTCGCCGTGATCGCCACCGATGCCTAGCACTGTCATGGCAAATTGCAGCAACAAAATTGTGCCGCCGATGATCGCACACAATAGGAAAAGAGTATTCATCGGTTTACCTCAAACTAAAATCACGCGGATCAGTGTTTTGATAGCGGCTGGATAAATTGTCTATCTATGTTTCTTTGTAAAGAACTTCGCTGGCAACGTCGTTTTCTTGCCCTTCTGGCTAGGGAATTATCGCTTATGATCAGGCTTCTGCGATGAGAAGTCAAACCGACGGTAGGGGTTGCGCCGAGGGTTAGGGCAAGAAGTCCTAATCTGGCATCATTTCCTCAGGCAGCTTGAGCAGTTTTTACGACGGCGTGCCACGCCATTCGCGCCAGACTAATTGTGGAAAGATCCACGCATCACGTAGGTAGCGTTTAGCCAGTCGGCGTGGCTCGCTACCAAGACGGTGGAGCCATTCGAGGCCAACACGCCGCATCCAGGCAGGCGCTCTTGGTTTTTCTCCAGCAAGAAAGTCGATGGTAGCACCAACACATAGCGCTACCGGAGCTGCAATTTGATCGCGATATCGATGCATCCAAAGCTCTTGCTTCGGAGCTCCAAGGCCGAGGATCAAGATGTCAGGCTTGGCTGCAGTGATACGGGCAAGAATCGATTCGTTTTCCTGATCATCTTTTTCAAAACCAAGGGGTGGGCTATAGGTTCCGACAATATCAATCGCAGGCCAGCGCACGCCGATCTTTTTTGCCGCTTCCTCGGCAACACCCGGGGCAGCGCCGAGCAAATAGACTCGCAGTTTCTTGGCTTCGGGCAATGAATTGACTGTTGTAAATAATGTCGGTACTAAATCACTACCAGGAACGCGCTCGGGAATATCTCGCCTTAATAATTTCGCTGCCATCAGCACGGGAAATCCATCGACTAAAACGAGCGATGCATCGGCATAAGCTTCTCGTAAGCCAGCATGTTCTTGAAACATCACCGCATGATCAACATTCGGAGTAACGACATAACGGCAAGGCCCTTCTGGCTGACGACACCACGTCAGTAATTGCTCGATGACTTCTGTCATCCGCAATGAATTGATTTTCATGCCGAAGAGAGGAGTGGTGTTCATGACTTTTGAGGGCAAATCAATGATTCGTTCAGATGCCTAATACGTGGCGATACACTTCGGCGGTGCCGGCGGCCATGACGCGGTCAGAATAGCGAGCAGCATGTGTTTTTACAGCGTTTCGCGAAAGCTGTTGCCATTCGTATTCACCTTCGATGATCGATGTAACGGCATTCGCTAAATCGGCGGTGTTTCCCGGTTCAACGAGCAAACCATCGTGGCCGTTGTGGATTACTTCGGCGATGCCTTCTACGCAGCTACCAATGGGCGGCACGCCAGCAGCCATTGCTTCGAGCACTGCCATCGGCATTCCTTCGGGCAATACGCTCGGCAGAATCATCATGTCGATAGCATCAAGCTCTGCATCAATGTCTTGCCGAAAGCCTCGCCATTCGACAAGCCGTGTAATTGCTAACTCATCGACCAGCCGTAGCATTTGTTCTTGGTACTGAGAAGATTCAAAACCACCAATGACTCGCAACTGAACTGGCAATCCGCGGTGATGAAGTAAAGCCATTGCTTGCAGCAGTACCTCCAGCCCTTTACGAGGCCGGAACATTGCCAAAGTGCCTAACGTCCAACAGGTGCGCTGCGCCGGTCGAGTTGGAATTTCTTTCCGGCCAGGCACGCCATTGGGAATTAGATGAATAAATCGCTCAGGAACTCCCCAGGTGTGAATGTATCGAGCCGCCGAGGGTGACACTGCAATTACTGCTGCGGCATGAGCCAGTGAGAACCGTTCAACTTTTGCACTGAGCCAAGTTTTCCAGCCAGCCCCCACTTCAATGGCAGTATGCCCATGCACATGATGCACCATAGGTACTCTTGCCAATTGCGCGGCAAAGCGTCCAACCAATGCTGCACGTGGCGTGTGGGTATGAATGAGGTCGTAATTCTCGCGACGAATAAATCTCGCAAGACGCCAAGCAGGGCGCAAATCGAGCCGGCCTCGCATTGGCAATTTTTCCAGCGGAGTATTTTGTGAGCGGCAAACGTTAGGAAAGCGATTTGGTTTTACGCAAGCGAACGCTACTTCCACGCCCATCTCAGGCAATCGTTGGGCCAGCAAATCTTGAACACGTTCGGCCCCGGCATAATGCTCGCCGTTAATGACATGCAATACGCGCAAATTTGCCGAGAGAGTCGGCAGGGGTTTGTGACGGATATTGTTCGTCGATGGCAGTGACGAAAGGCCGTCGGCTAAGAGCAGTGATTCGGGTGGCATAGCAATGTTTTTAAAACAAGTCTACGTCACAGAATTTGCCTGGCGCTTGTGGATTTTGATTAAAAACGTAGGAATTCTTGCGAATTTCTGCTGTCTTAGAAAAACGCTCCTCGGTTTGTTAGTAGGCCCCTTCGCAGAGGATTACTTTTAGAGGAGTGCGAATCAGCAGTTCGAGATCGGTCCGCAGATTTTGATGTTTGACGTACCACAGATCCATGCGTACCCAGTCTTCAAATCCTACATCGCTGCGGCCGCTGACTTGCCATTTGCAGGTGAGACCAGGTTTGACCGAAAGCCGGCGTTTTTGCCAGGGCTTATATTGGGCCACTTCCTTAGGCACGGGCGGCCGTGGGCCGACCAGCGACATTTCTCCAAGCAACACATTCACAAGCTGTGGGAGTTCGTCGATGCTTGTTTTTCGCAAGATTCGCCCGAATTTTGTAATTCGTGGGTCGCGGCGGCATTTAAAAATGGGGCCGTCTTTCTCATTCTGGACCAAGTGTTGAAACTTATCGGCGTCGAGACGCATTGTGCGAAATTTCCACATGCGGAACCGTTGGCCGCAAAGCCCGACACGTTCTTGCGAAAACATCGGTTTGCCGCGGGTGGTGATTGCTAGCACGACAAGTACGGTCAGCAGAATCGGTGAGAGCATTACGAGGAGCGCCACCGCACCAACGATATCGAACGCACGCTTTGCAAATTGGTAGCTTGCCGATAGATTTCCTTCCGGTGCCACAAGCTGCGTGACTGGTGATACGGGCCATTCTCCCAAAGTTGGCAGCGATTTCTTGGATTCACGGTCGCGGTAGTTTGTTTCGCGTTCTGCCCGCGTACTGGACCAATCGAGAATTTGGATACCGTTTGACGTCAGGCCGAATGCGGCGACGGTTCCAGCTTCGTCTAAAAGTAGTTGGGTGATGAAATTCTTGAAGCGGGAAGAGACCTGTCGGGTTTGGAGCAGCATTGCTTTTGCCTTCTCGGGTAGCGGAGTTTTCTATCCGATGCTGCTAAAGGCAAAGTAAATGCCGGCAAGTCACGAGGATTTTTGAGAAGCTGCAAGGTGTTTTGAGGTAACAGCTTAGTGTCATGAAGAGTGATAGTTCCGCTTCTATGCTTGTCGCAGAAAATCAACAGCGTGGATGAGCGACAACGGAATGTTGCGGAAAAACATCAGGAGGAAGGGGCAAGGATTGAAGGGCGTGCCAGATAGCGCTTAACCGGCTTGGGCGGATTGTGGGTAGAGGGAGAAACCAGCGGCGCTGACTTCGGCTTCCCACATACGGACGCCGCCGGTGTAGGCCATTTGGTTGGAACCACGACGGCAACCTTCAGGAAGTTCTTCCAGTTTTTTGGCGTTGCCACCACCAAGAATAACGTAGTCGGCCATAAACGCCATCTTTAACGTTTCGGCGGCTTCGCTTGCAGCACGGCGAAAGGCTTTTGCGCCGTACCGTTCTAAACCTTTACGGCTAAGATAGTGATCGAAGTTTTCGCCTTTATAGAATTTCAAATGCCCTAATGCGAGCGGGATGATTTTGCCATCGCTAATGAACACAGTGCCGATGCCCGTGCCAAGGCCGAGGTAAAGCATCTTTCCACCTTCGTAACTGCCGAGCGCCTGCATGCAGGCATCGTTCATGATTTTTACGGGGGCATTGAAATGCTTGTCGTAATCGAAACCGACCCAACCATTACCAAGGTTGTATGGCTCGGCCGATGGGTGGCCGTTGTGAACGTCGCCAGGGTAACCAATTGAAACACGATCGTAGTGCCAGCCTTGGAGCTGCTCTTTTGTGGCCGCAATGAGCTGATCGGGAGTCATCTCTGGACCGGAATCGAACTTGATCTTTTCCGATTCACCGGTTCGCCAGAGTTTGATATTCGTGCCGCCGATGTCAATGACGAGGGTGTTCATGAAGGGTTTGTGCGGGGCTAAGTTGGTTGAGTGTGGAGGCAGATGCTAAATGCTGGATCCTTGATGCTAGATAAAGGCATTAATTATCTTGTATCAAACATCCAGCATCGAGCATCAAAGAAGCGTCTCGCAAAGGTGC
>CAZIGP010000185.1:7155-7597 GCA_964538425.1 uncultured Pirellulales bacterium
AAATCCAATGAATGAATAGCATAATTTGGCAATTTGCGTGCCGATAGCTGTCGTTTTACGAAATCAAACGAATAAGAATCGCTGGCCAGCCCGAAAATTTGATCCGCGGGTCAGCAGGAACGACTGACTGGGGCTAATTTCGACCCTGGCGAAATTGCTGCCGGTTTGGTAGTTTGTCGAGTCTTAAGTCGATTGCCAGCCAGGCATTCTGACTTTGTATTTGATCTTAGATGTTCTGCCAAACCGCCCAAGTTTTATGAAACAAGCCATTGCCGGAGTTGCTCCCAGTCGAACCAGTGAAGTAACCGTGACGATTGAATGGCCTACTATTGCCGCGACAGGGCTAGGCCGATTTTTAGGTCGGCTGTACGGCATTCAAGCTGGCTTTTGGATTTTTACGCTGGGCCGATTATTCATGGGCTTAACGATTCCCATCGGCCTG
>CAZIGP010000186.1:0-7596 GCA_964538425.1 uncultured Pirellulales bacterium
ACTGCAAACACCAATTTACGATTCGCCCCAGCAATGGGTCGACCTGTGGATTCAATTGTTCGATTGGAGGCGGCCCACTTCGATGTTGCTGCAATAACTCTTCTGCTTCTTGTAGCTCACTGCCAGGTCCGCCTGCTGTTTTGAACGGTTGTACTCCAGTAAGCAGTTCGTAGAGCACTACTCCGAATGAAAAAATATCCGACCGTGGATCGATCTTGCGAGATTTACCTGTCCCTTTGCCTAATAATACTTCGTGAACTTGCTCAGGAGACATATAAGGCACAGTGCCACCGAGTCGCGCACCTGCAAGTTCAGTATCCCATGAAAGGTTGAAGTCTAGCAATCTCGGTTGACCATCGGGTGTGAGTAGTATATTAGAAGGTTTCAAGTCGCGGTGTAAAACCCAGCGGGAATGTGCAAAAGCCAATGCATTAGTTAAGCGAATACTAAGATCCACGATAACATCAACATAGGATTGAGCTTTAAAACGAGCGACCGCTGCGATTTCTTTTTTTCGCTCGATGTCAGGTAAATGCTTCCTTGCCACGGCCACCACAATATTGCCTGATTGTGGTACTTGACCGGCTTTAAACGCAGCTTCTAGCAAGTCGATTAGTGTGGCTTCACCCTGATAGGGCATGCAGATTACCGTTAGATCCGTTTCTATATCGTGCTGAACTGAATTTACAGGCACAATATTATCGTGCACCAATCGGCCCAGGGTCATCGCTTCTGACGTACCGGCACGCGAAACTTTCAGGACCACAGGTCGGTTGCCAAGTGAAGGTTCGCGAGCGACATACACTCGTGCAAAAGCTCCGCTACCAATCTTGCGCTCAATCTCAAATCCTAAAAACACATCGCCTACTTTTGGCCAGGTGATTTGTTCTTCAGTCGGCGTAAATTCAGGATGCTGATCAAGATATTCGTGGACGTCGAGCAGGCGAGCTAACGAAAGGCGCTGGTCAGGAAATCGATCGCAGAATTTGCTTGGGGTAATCGATTCGCCTTGCTCCTTGCGAAGGCAATATTCTTCATAGGCGAGATCGAGCACCAGTGATTTCTGCCCTGCTACCTCTGGGTGATCGGCCAAAAAAGCTAAAGCATCGGGTGTGCGCCCGTTTCGCCAATTCGAAATAGCCTGCGAAACAAGAGCAGAATCTGTCGCATTGCTTGCGGCAGTCGATTCCAATTCGATGTTATTGCGCAGAGTGCTCATGAAATGGTTAGTTGACGTCGAATCGCAAACTTCATAGCCATACGCAATATAAATGCGTTTGATAGCGCATGCAAATTAGGTCAGATTGAGAGATGCAGCATGATGGCATTGCGGCATCGGATTCGACATCTCATTGCTTGCGGAGTACAAACGTGGGGCATGCAAGGCAGCGAATTTCTCTTGGAAGGGATCTCGATTTTTTGAATGAAAGTGGTTGCTGTGCACCAAGGTTATGAACTTTTGGCTATTTGCCATAGGCAATTACAAATAAACGCTGGAAAGGGAACAGTACTTGGCCGTCAGATTGTGGCGGATAAGCGGTACAAATAGCAGTTAGATAATCATCCGTGAATTGATCGCGATCCATTTCGGTAAGCAAGGCATCGAGAAATGGTCGAAGCCCTGTGCCTCGATACCAATCGACGATTGCTTTGGCGGAGGGCATCACTTGAATGTATTCGGCGGTCCACAAGTCGACACGCGCAGCATGGGAAGCGAGCACATCATAATAAAATGACGGTTCGTGAACATGCCATTCGCGGACAGCGCCAGTGGAGAAACGATTTCTCCAGGTTGTCGATGCAGCGATTTCTCGCATCAGCTGATGAGCCGGAGAGTTAAAATTTGCTGGTACCTGTACAGCCAGCACCCCACCGGGGGCAGCTTGATGAAGCAGTTGTGGATAGAGTCTGGCATGATCGGACACCCATTGCAGCGCGGCGTTAGAAAAAACAATGTTGGGTGGCTGATTGGCATTGGCTTTCCAAGTAGCAATGTCGCCAACATGGAAATGTAAGTTGGAGTAAGTGCGATGTGCAGCATCGATCATTTCAGTTGAACTATCAATGCCAATGATTTCAGCGCTCGGCCAACGTTCGGCAAGAACTTCAGTACTGTTCCCCGGACCACAGCCAAGGTCAACAATTTGCTTTGGTGAATCGATGGTTATCCGGGCCGCCAATTCACGACACGGTCGTGTGCGCTCTTCAGAAAAACGAAGATATAAATCAGCGTTCCAAGTGGGCATGGGAGAGAGACAATGGTCAATGAAACTCGTCTAATTAGCAAGAAATCTTTTGGCAACTGTCTATCATACACAATTGATTCTCACGAGTCTGGTTTGATTTTACGATGTGATTTGGACCTTCACAGGAACACCGTATCGCATTGACCAATGTGTGTGTATCGCTTTCGGTTCATCGACGATAACTCAGGCGTGCAAACACAAACTTTGGAACTCACTTCCTCGATTTGGCGCAGTGGGACCACGTCCGTGAGTTGTCCGGCCCCTTGGATTTGAAGATAATGACTCAGAATGCCAGCGGAGGGTTCGCTGTTAACTACAGCAAAGTAGCGTTCTGTGCCAAGTATGTCGACGCCGTGTACTAATCGATGAAACGAAAAATCCTGGTTTTGGAGACGGTTTGAAGGCGACCAAGCTTGATATAGGTTAATTCCAAAGGGCTGCATGCTTTGCCAGAATCGTTAAAAACGACCGTCATCGGGCTATATGAAATACACCTGCCCGAAAGCGTGCTTGGTCCCCAGCCCAGCCTCATCCCAGGCTTTGTACAAACCGACCGCCACTTTCGTACCAGCCTTGGCCGATGAAGCGGCACCATGTGAGATCAACTAATAAATGGATCTCTTCACCTTCGGTGCTGGCAAACGAGGCGATCATGCGGCGATGCGCAAGCGGCTGTGAATGAAAAAATCCGATGCCGCGTTCCGAAAGAGAATTACCGACAACTACCAGTGGTTCGGCGATGGGAGTTCGTCCATCGTTAGTCACAGGCATCAATCGAATCAATCGGGGAAATGGGTATCGACGGTCTTGCCTGCGTTCAATCGTTGGTGCACTTGGAAGCAATGTTTGCAGCAACAATCGTACTTGGTTGCGAATAGCTGCATCTGCGGCACTAGCCACTGCAGAATGAGGCCGAAGCGAATCTTTCGGTATGGATTGCGAACGACCTAGGGCCATTTCAGCCAGATTAATCGGGGAATGAGTCATAGAGCGTGCAAATTTAAACGTTTTGCGACAACGAATGGAAAAGCCAGTCATCTAGCAGCAACAAAGCTGCAGATGGAGCATGATGCCGAAAAGCTGGAATTGATTTGGAACGCGGAATCGAGAACTAGACGAAGCGAGGAATCGATATTTCGCGTAAACGGTTAATTCAAACTACGAGAGGGGAACCGCGAATCAGCGTAGAAAAGCTATATCGCCGAACCGACGGGGGTGATTCAATTGAACTAATCAGTCAGCGCCGGGGGCGTCGGCATTTCAACCATAGGTCATCCCGCGAGGGATGCAAATGCGCTTAACCGCTTTGGTGTCTTGAGTGAGATTAAAAGGCAAAAACCCCATACTTATCACACTGCCTTGGCTTTCCTTACCAGAACTCGTGAAAACCTTAATACGTAGAATTGGCACATGCTTTGCTTTCTTCCTGGCAGTCGGCAGCGAGACGCCGGCAACCTCCCCCGGTGGGGTCGGAACTGAGAAGAGGCGCTTAGCTTTGACCTGGGGCCGGAGTGTTACGAAGAGGTGATGCCAATTAAGCGAATCCGGCATCGAATATAGAGTGGCCTAAGTCTTGATAAGGGAACGAGTTGAGGTAGGAAAGAGAAGCGGTAAACTGAACAGAGAAGTGGTAGAATCGGCCAGGAAGAGGCGCTTGGCTGAGACGATCAAGACAATTCGAAGCCACGATGGGATGGGCGAGTTACGGGTTCTTGAAAAAGGATTTGTAACTCGCCTGTTCTTTTTTGCGTGCATCAAAATCGAACAGGTGATGCAAATTGCAACATAAATTTGAGAGTGGGGGAAGCTAAAAAAGCACTCATAAAAAGTTTTTAAATCAATTTTACGGCATCTGTTTTATTCGGCGGTAGAGAATAAACGAGAATTCTACCAGGGAGTTGATTGTATCGAAGAAAGCTTCTCGTCGCGGTTGCTGACTGTTGTTTTAGATTTATCTTCTCGTAATACATTTGCACGCGACCTGAAAAAGTTGGACAAGCGCTACTGAAAGTTTGTACGATGATGAATTAGGAACACTCTTCTTCAAAGTGTTGCGTCACTATTCTTAGTGAAGGGAAGTCAATAATGAGGCGCAGCGTGCTAGCGCTCTGTTGTGGTCTATGGCTATTGGCAGCCTCATCTGTTGTCGTTGGAGCCGAACGACCAAGTGAGCGAGCCGTCGCAGCGGCAACTTCAGCTTCTTCCACCGCAGCTTCGACAAAATCTGCACGAGCCACTTTGCCGCAAGTGCAATACATTAACGAGCTAATTCGCCAAGGTTGGCAAGCACACGGCTTACAACCTTCCGTACCCGCCACCGAGGGTGAATGGTGCCGTCGTGTGTATCTCGACGTGCTTGGTCGAATTCCTAGCATTGAAGAAGTAGAACGTTTTCAAAAAGATCGGCCCGCCGATCGTAAACAGAATTTAATCAATCGATTGCTCTCGGATGAGTACGTTGAAGAATACGCTCGCAATTGGAGTAATATTTGGACGTTGCTACTCATTGGTCGGCCGAATGGCAACAATGACAATCGCTCACCGGTTGATCGTGAAGGCATGTCAAAGTATTTGCGCGATAGCTTTGCCCGAAATAAGCCTTACGATCAGATGGTGCAGGATTTGGTGACAGCTACCGGATCGACAAAGCCGGGTGACGAGGATTTCAACGGCGCTACCAATTTCCTGATCGGCAATCTAGAGGAAAATTTCGCGAATGCGACTGCGAAAACGGCGAAACTATTTCTTGGGATGCAGGTACAATGTACGCAGTGCCATAATCATCCGTTCAATGATTGGAAGCAAAATCAGTTTTGGGAATTAAACGCTTTCTTCCGACAGACAGAGCGCAAAGGCCCCCGGAGACCGCGACCGAATTCACCCGCATCACAATTGGCAAATCGAGATTTCGGAGGCGAAAAAGGTAGCACGATCGACGAAGCGATTATTTTCTACGAATTGCGTACCGGTCAAATGAAGTCGGCTTTTCCGGGGTTCGTCGATGGTCACGTAATTTCTAAACACGGCCGGATAAAAGATGTGACTCGTCGCGAAGAATTGGCGACGCTAATACAAATATCCCCTTTCATGAGTCAAGCAATTGTAAATCGCCTCTGGGGACATTTCCTGGGCTATGGCTTTACGAAGCCAATCGACGACATGGGCCCGCACAATCCACCGACGAATCCTGAATTACTCGGCAAGTTGGCAACCGATTTTACTGAGCACAGTCACGACTTAAAACAACTCATCCGCTGGATTGTGTTGAGCGAACCGTACAGTTTGTCGAGCAAAATGACGAGAGGTCGCAACGATAAAGACGACCCGGCGCTAGGTGAGAAGCCGATGTTCAGTCATTTTTATTTACGGCAAATGCAAGCAGAGCAGTTGTATGAGTCGTTGTTAATAGCCACGGCCGCAGACAAGACGGCTCGTGGCACTTACGAAGAACAAGAACGTCGCAAGAACGATTGGTTACGGCAATTCACAATCGCTTTTGGCACCGATGAAGGCGACGACACCACTACGTTCAACGGCACGATTCCGCAAACGTTAATGATGTTTAATGGAGACATGATTCGCGCAGCGACCAGCGTCGATTCTGGTGGCTTCCTCGATCGTGTGGCCAAGGAAACAAACATGCCAAATGCCGAAAAAATTAATTATTTATATATGGCGGCGTTGTCTCGCAGACCGAATGCAGGCGAGATTCAAGTTGCCAATCAACTGTTAATGGCACGCAAAGGTAACCCTGTGGAGGCGCTCCAAGATATCTTTTGGGTGCTGTTGAATAGTGCGGAGTTTATTTTCATCCATTAGTAAAAGTTCACTACGTCGATGTGGTGAAAAGCAAGATCAGAAACCTGATGCCATTCCTCAAGTAATTCGTTTGGAGGCTCTCATGTCGCGTTTTCTAACACCTTCGGGCATGACTCGTCGTCACTTTATGTCGCACCTAGCCGGTGTTGCGGCAATGGCAACTCCTGCGATTACCTTTACCAATAGCATCATGGCCAATGCGGCCGAGATGAAGAAGAAAAATCGCTCTTGTATTTTGCTGTGGATGGGAGGCGGACCCAGCACCATTGACTTGTTTGATCTGAAGCCTGACGCACCGACCGGCGGCCAGTTTAAGCCGATTTCGACCAGCGCAGACGGCATTCAAATATGTGAGCACTTGCCTAATTTGGCCAAGCAGATGAAACACCTGTCGGTGGTGCGGTCGATGAGCACGCGTGAGGCCGATCACAACCGTGGCCGATATTATATGCATACCGGCTATGTGCCAAACCCCAGCATCGAACACCCGGGCTACGGCTCGGTTATATCGCATGAACTGATCGACAAAGTGCCGGATCTGCAAATTCCACCATTTGTTTCAGTGGGTGGTGGTAGCGTAGGGCCGGGTTTTCTCGGCATGACTTGGGCACCATTCGTCGTAAACAGCAATGGCGACGTGCGAAATTTAAACTTTGGCGATAATCCAGAGCGTATGGTCACACGGCTCCAAGCTCTCGAGTCACTCGAAAAAAGCTTTGTAAAAGATTATCGCGGTGGCGGAGCAGAAGATCACTATAAGGTGCTGCAGAAGACCGTCAATCTAATGACCAGCAAGCAGATGGAAGCATTCAAGGTGAATAACGAATCGAAAGAAATTCGAGACGTCTATGGCAATACTGGTTTTGGCCGTGGCTGTTTAATGGCGCGTCGGCTGGTAGAAATTGGCGTGCCGTTTATCGAAGTAGATTTGGGTGGTTGGGACAACCACCAAAACATTTTCACTACATTGCAGAATCAAAAATTGCCCGAGATGGATAAGGCGATGTCGGCACTGATCACCGATCTGAATGATCGTGGTTTGCTCGACACCACCGCCATCGTTTGGATGGGTGAATTTGGCCGTACACCGCGCATTAACGGTAATGCGGGCCGAGATCACTTTGCACGTGCTTGGAGCGCAGTGGTTGGCGGCGCCGGTTTCAAACGCGGTGTCGTTGTTGGCGCAACGAACTCCGACGGCACAGAAGTGACCAGCGAACCTTACACCTCGCAAGATCTGATGGCGAGTGTGCTGAAGTCGCTGAATATTTCGCTCGACACCACTTTCACCAGCAAGAGCGGCCGCCCGATGAAAATTGCAAATAGCGGCAAGGTGATTAAAGAATTGTTTGTATAGTCCGCTTCGGAATTCGAATTTGATCTTCAGCCGCGGATATACGTCAGCGGCTGATTTTTAAGGTCGAAATTAACCCCGGAAGCGGCCGACAATTAATGAAATATTCTGCCCACCGAAGCCAAAGCTGTTGCTGAGTGCAACGTCACAACGGGCTTCTCGAGGGGCGTTAGGAAT